>NZ_JAOSIS010000015.1:0-12280 GCF_030586915.1 'Vigna radiata' phytoplasma | reverse complement strand
ATTTTATTGAGGCATTATTTTCAATGTACCATCAAGATGACAAAAAAGTTTTTGGACTAAATAAATTATGCAGTGGATTTTATGAACTGCGAAACCTAATTTGGCAATGATTCCTGACGCTTGTTTTGTAACCCTGCCTCCATTGTTCTTAACATACATCAACCACCAAAAAAGCGTCCATATAAAATTCTGCTCCCCCTTAAAACGACGTCACGTAGATTAACAAATCTATCTATAAAATCACCTCAGCTAAGGGATAACATAAAAGGGGTTGTAAGTTATTAAATGATGCAATTAAAAAAATAAATTATATCTTTGACCATTATGTTTAATTAGTTATTTAGAATTATTCCTGTTAATCAATATCCATCCAGTTATGGCAATGGATAATCTAAACATTTCGAGAATTAGCAATAATCAACTTAATCATGATAATCATCTTAACATTGAAGAAATAATAATTAATTTAAAATATAAAATTTATGATAATGCAACCGAAATAACCAAAATAACGCATAAAATAAATGAATTAGTTAATAATGATAATCAAAAATAAATTTATTTAAAATTTCAAAGAAAATTATCAAGAATATTAGTTCGTATTCAAAGTGCAGAATTAAAAATTTATCAAAAATTATTAAAAGATGACAATAATAACAATAAATAAAGTATTATCTTTAATCTATAAAACCCTTTTTTAAAAAAAGAGGGGGGGTATTTTTCTTCATTAATACAATAAATATAGTAAATAAAAAAGACCCCCCATTGGTAAGGGGGGGGGTTTGAAAAAAAGAATAATAATTTATATTAAATTTTATTTATAAATTTGCATTTAATTCGTTTTGTAAATGGAAATATTTTTGGTTTAAATTTTGAATTTTTTGGATTATTTCTTGATGTTTTTTGTTAAGTTCTTCTATCATCGTTGTGTCTTGATATAGTCCGCTTAAACTGAAAATTTTTATAGCTATTTGGTTACGTTCATATGAATATTGCCAAATTTTTTGATTTATACAATTTAAAGCATTCAGATGAGCAATTCTTTTATAAAGATCTGTCATATTTTGAGCTAAATCTTTTGATTGTCTTATTAAATTATAAGGATTTAAATTCAGTTTATTAAAATGCAAAATTTTTTTAGATATGTTGTCTCTTTTGGATGAAATTTTAAGTATTTCATTTTTAATTGAATGTGGATCATTTGGATTATAACCATCCATTGCCATAACTGGATGGATATTGATTAACAGGAATAATCCTAAATAACCAACTAAAAATAATAATAAAAAATATAATTTATTTTGGTATATAACCATGAATTTAAACCTCTTTTTTTATTTTTAATCCTCAATTGAAAGAATGTCATAGATAAAATTCAGGTATTTTCATATATTATTTATTGTTCATCAAATTAATTTCATAACCTTTCTGATAATAATAAGATATTAACGAATTTGGAAATTTTAATATATAACTATTATATAACTTTAGTAAGGAAATATTTAATCAAAATCATAAGAAAATTAATTTTTTTCTATTATTAATTAATAATAGGGTAATAAAATTTTAGCATTTTTTTTACTTTTTTTATTGTTCCGCGTAATGTTGTTGAACAAGAGCATAACTCAATTTTGTTATTTTTATTATGATTTTAAAACATTTATTTCATCATTTTGATTTTATAATTATTCTTCTAATCTATTTTTCTTTTAAAAAATTTTACAATATTGAAAACTTATTTTTATTTTATAGATTAATTATTTAATGAACCCTTAATATTCATTGATTAGTATATTATATTATTTTTTTATTTCTTGAAATTGCTCTACTGATTTGTAATATTCCTCTCTTAAATTATATTTTTCTGATAGTTAATTAATCAATTATCTTGCTAAATATGCTTTGACAATAATATGCTAACATTGTTTTTTAATAACCCTATTATCCACACTTTCCTTAACGTGTCATAACCAACAAAAGGATCTAAATAACATTCAAATCCCTGCAAAATAGCATCACATAGATTACAAAAACTAAATTTTTCATAAAATTCAACTTATTAACATAAAAGTTAAAATAAAAAAAAATTCATAAAAAATTAAAACAAAATTATAAATAAAAAATAAATTATTTAACCAAAAAATAAGAGATATTTATAAAAATATCAATAAATCTTAAAAGGTACTATCCAACATTTTAAAGATAGAATTATTTATTACGCAACAAAAAATAAAACAATAACTTATTAATTTAACAACAGTTTTAATTTAAAATTAAAAAGTTAAATATGTTAAAATATTGCTATATTAAAAAACATTAAAAGATAAATATATATTAGATCAAAATTAAAAAAATAATCAAATGGTTTTTTATCATTTGAGTATTATTTCTTTTTTATTTATTGATTTTATCATTTTAACTAAAATGAAAATTATTAAAATATTTAAAGAAAAAATACCTATTTTTCCCAAGTTAAACCTAAAATTATCTAATAATATAAAAAAGGAGAGGTACCATGGATAAATATCTTGATGGCATGAATAGGAACAGTTATTATAAAAAGCAAAAACAAAAAGTAGAACAATTATTTAAAAAACAAGATTTATTAAAAAAAGAAGTCAAAGAAAAAAACTTACCAAATTATTTAAATAGCAAAATAATTGATAATAATTTTAATACTAAATTATATAATTTATCAAAAAAAATAATAAAAAATAATAATAAACTAATTAAAATAAATCAAAAAATATTATTAAACCATATCCAAATCCGATCAGAACAACTCTTTAATCTCCTTTACTATATTAAAAAACGTTATCTTTCCGAATATTTAAACACAGATAGTGATACTGATAATCATACTAATTTAAATAACTACAAACGCTACTCTTTCGATACAAAAGACAATAATAAATTATATTTATATGTTAAAATAAGAAAAAAGAATATGAAAACTTCCCAACATTTGTTAACTAAAGACAAAAACTATTATCTAGGCGAAGCTTTTGTTAATAACAACAACTTAAAATTAACCAATTTCCACCTTCAATTAAACCATGTTAGTAAAACTTTATCTATCTTTAAAGACAAACATAATAATGATAACAGAAAAAAAACTGAAAATAATAAAAAAACCAGTTCTGACTGGTAACAAAAATTATATAAACTTCCGATATATTAAAATTTAAAAAATAAAAGGAGATTTAATAAATGTTTACATTACGAAATCACTTTAAAATAATTATTATTTATTTACTAATCTTTTTAGGAATATTATTTATTTTTTATAATAATAAATTAATAGCTATGGGTAACAAATATAGTAATAATAATGAAATTTCCAATGATGAAGAATATGCTTGGCATTTACAAGCGGAATTAGCAATACAAAACGAATTAACACATTTTAAATTTGATAGCGACAAAAAAGCAGAACTTTTAAATGAAAAAAATGCTATTACCACGAAAATCAATAAATATAATAAAAGAAAAAACAATAATAAAGTATTAACTACTCGTCATGATCAACCTGAAAGTTCTCAACAAAATATCATTTCGACAATAGAAAATAATGAAAATAATTCATCAGATGATAATATTCAATATATGAACTTAAGAAAAAATTATTCTCATACACTTTCCATTGATAAACCAGAAAGTTCCAAAAAAAACAATTATAAATAATTATAGGAGATTTAATTAATGTTAAAATTATCAAATCAATTTAAAATAATAAGTATTTGTTTATTTATTTTTTTAGGATTATTATTTATAAATAATAACGAAAATAATAAAAAATTATATGCTTTACCTGGAATAGATTTAAATATAAGACAACAACAACTTGAAGAGGAAAGAGACCGTTTACTTATATCATTAAATAATATTTTTAATAATATGGATTTAAATTCTTCAACACGTTTAAGAATGATGAGAGAAGTTACCGAAAGTATGAATTGTACATTGGATGATCTCCAAAGGATAAATCAACAAATTTTTATGCGTGATCAATATCATCTACAAAACCAAAATAACCGAAATCAACGAAATCAACGAAATAATACTAGAAGAAATTAAAACAATTCGAATTTAATAATCATAAACTTAAAGATCCCTCTTTCTCAGGGGGGGATCTTTTTTTATTTAATAACTAAATGAAGCTAAAATCTATGTTAATTAAAAAATCTTTAATCTTTATTTAGGAAAATATATTTTGTTCATTATTCAAAAAAATTTTTCAGAAAAAGTAATTAATCATAAAGATCAATAGGTTAAATAACACAATCAAATTATGATATTAACATCTTTAAAAATATATTAATACTTCAAAAATTACGTCCCATTACAAGTTAAATCTTTTTTCAATTAATAGCAAAATATTTGGAACAACTTTTACTTCTGAATAATACACTGAAAAAAGTAACAAAACTAAATCCTACATAACACAGATTCTTTAAAAAACAATTAACCTAAATTTTCCTGATACCAATATTAATTAAATTTTACAACCAAATATGTTCCGATATATAAAAATTTATAATTAACGTTTTTTAAATTATTAAACTAAATAAAATTTTTTTATTTTAAATAATTAAAAAGATAAACATTTATATTAATAATAAATTTAATCAAATAAAAAATTATTCGAAATATCTAAGTTTTTTCAATTATTTTAATAAAAATATATTAAAAAATCTCAAATAAAAAATAATATTTAAATATATTATTTAGGAGTTGGAAAAATTTTTTTAAAGTATAACATAAATATTTAATAAAATATAAAACTAATTAATCACAAAAAAATTTCATTTTTAAAATTAAAATTAAAAATCATTGATTTAAAATAATTTAACATTAACAAAATTGAAAAATTTAAAACAGTTAAAACTAATAAATATTAAAATCAAATAAAGCGACACTTAGAGTAGTCGTCAGCCTAATTTTAAAATTAAAATATCTTAAAAAACATAAAGAAGACAAAAGATAATAACCTTTATATGACAAAAAGTTTTAAAGATATTTTAATAAGATATTATACGTCGTTTTGTTGAAAAATTGCTTGTCCGGTTCTGCAGAGAAACTAACTTGACAGTAATATATAATGAAATAAATTACATTATTAAACTTCACTATTCTATTATTATTATATTATTTTTTGATGTATTTAATAAAAATATTATTATATAATTGTTGATGGTTATACAAAGATATTCATAATTAAACTATTGAAAAAAAATAGTTTTAATTAAATTAAATTTCCCAAGGTAATATAAACAGTATAAAAATTTGAATTCATTGTTCATTGAATAAAAAATAATCAAATAATAAAGCAATCAAATAATATATTTTGAATTATATTTTGGATATCTATAACAAAAAGTTATTTGTTAAACTAAAATTATATATAAAAAAACACCTTAATCGACAAAAAATTTATATATTTATCAACAAATATTATCATTAATAAAATAATAATCAAAAAATTTATCGCTTTATTTTTAAATTATGAAAAAATTTTATTTAATTAATAATTCAAATATTATTGAATATAAATTTTATTATGAATTACTTTGGATAAATAAATTTAAAATTACATATAACGTTTTATAAATAATTACAAAAAGCAACTAAGAATTAACTTCTTTAATAATATATGTTTTAAATAGTTTACTATTCATTAAAACCTAAGTTTAAAAGTTAATTAATACATAATTATAATTAATATTTTATCATTCGTGATGTCAAAATTAAAGTTACATATATGGTACGCAAGTTATTTGCTAGAAAATATTCGATAATTAATAAATTTAAAAGGAAGTTTGAATATGTTTTTGGTTAATAATTTATGGAATCAATTGAAATTTTTTGGAATTTTTTTAGCTGGATTTGGTGCCGGAGGTATTACTTTTTCTCTGGTATATTTATTTTTTATTGTTAAAAATTTTAATAAAAATTTTAAAATTTCTTTTAATGAAACAGAAGATTTATCAGAAAACGAAAAAGTTAATAAATTAATTAAAAAACATCAATTAACATTTTTAAATAAAACTCAAGAAAATCCCCAAAAATATATAGAAATATTGTTTCAAGAAATACAAAAATTAACTTTAGAAATAGCAACTATTTTTTATCCGAGGTCGACTTCTCCTTGTTTAGAGTTAAATCTCGGAGAAACTTTATTATTAATAGAATATTTGCATAAAAGAATTGATATTTTATTTCAAAATAAAATTTTATGCATTTTTAAACGTATGACTTTGCGACAAATTATGGTTTTAAAATATAAATTAATAAATAAAAAATATTTACAAAAAATTCAAAAAACTAATAAATTAATGAATTTTTTAAGTACTTCAGTTAATATAATTAATCCTTTTTATTGGGCTAAAAAATTGTTTTTACAACGTCTTTATCATATTTTATTAGATAAAATTGGTTTAGCTATTATTTTAATATCTGGCGAAGAAGTATATAAGGTTTATAGTAAAAAAATTTTTGTTCCTGATCAAGATTTGAAATTATATCTACAAAATTTAAAACAAGAATTAGATAAAAATAATAAATAATAAAATTTAATAATTATAATAATTATTATTTTATTAAAAAATAAGAAGAGTAAGATAATGCGTGAATTTTGTATTCAATGGTTTCCTGGTCATATGAAAAAAACCTTTAAAGAAATAGATCAATCTTTAAAAATGATTGATTTAATGTTAGTAATTTTAGATGCAAGAATACCTTATTCAAGTGTCAATTGGGAATTGTTAAAAACATTTAATAATAAGCCATTTTTATTGTTGTTAAATAAAATATCTTTAGCGGATATGTCTAAAATAAATATTTTTAAAAATTTTTTTAAAAAAAATAAAATACCGGTATTATGGATTGATGCTAAATCAAAAATTAATATTCACCAAATTAAACCCTATATATATAAAATTTTAAAAATAAAAAAACCCCTTTGGGAACATAAAATTTTAAAATTAATGATTACCGGTATCCCTAATGTGGGAAAATCAACATTAATTAATTGTTTAGCTAATAAAAAGGTTGTTAAAACTGCGAATATACCAGGTATCACAAAACAAATGCAATGGATTAAAATAGATCAAAGAATTAAATTATTAGATACTCCTGGAATTTTATATCATAAATTTAGTGATCCTTATATTGGATATAATTTAGCTATTTGCGGCTGCATTAAATCTACTTTATATCCGAAATTACCTATTGTAGAATATTTATTAACTTATCTTAAACAACATTATTATCAAAATTTAAAAAAATGTTTCAAATTGGATGAACAAGAATTAGAATTACCTAATTTATGGTATAAAATAGCAAAAAAAAATATTTATTTAACAAAAAATAATATTATTGATGAAAATAAAGTTTTAGATATGATTTTGTATAAAGTCTCTAATGGTTTTATAGGTCCTGTTAATTTTGATTTAAATTTCTTTAATGTGATATAATTGCTTTAAAAGTTATGCAAGTAAATAATTTATAATAGAAAACTTCATTTTATAGATTTAATAATTTCTTTAAGGAGCATTTTTAACTATGAAGTCACAAGTAATTATTGTAGAATCACCTTCTAAAGCTAAAACTATCAGTAGTTTTTTTGATCATAAAATTTTAGTTTTATCTTCAAAAGGACATATACGTAATTTATCTTTAAAAGGTAATGATAATTTAGGTATTGATATTGATAATAATTTTAAACCTGATTATTGCATTATTAAAGGTAAAGAAAAGTTAGTTCAAGATTTAATTTCCAAAACTAAAGATAAATATGTATTTATAGCTACTGATTTTGATAGAGAAGGCGAAGCTATTGCATGGCATTTAGCTCAAGTTTTAAAATTAAAACCGTTAGATAAAAATAGAATTTTTTTTAGTGAAATCAATAAAAATGTTGTTATTAAAGCTTTTAATAATCCTGTAACGATTAATAAACGTTTAGTAGAATCACAAGAAACTCGACTTATTTTAGATAAAATAATTGGGTTTAAATTATCTTCTTTAGTTAGACGTATTCGTTCTAAATCGGCAGGGCGTGTTCAATCAGTGGCTTTAAAACTTGTTGCTGAACGCGAAAAAGAACATAATGATTTCATTCCCGAAGAATATTATTTAATTAAAGCTATTTTTGAAAATTTTACAGCTAATTTAATTATTAATCCCAAAAATCCTAAAATTAAACTTGAAGAAGCTAATCAAATTTTAAATCAGTTAAAAAATAAAAAATTTTATTTAAAAGATATAATAAAAACTAAAAATTTAAATAAACCTCCGAAGCCATTTATTACTGCTACTTTACAACAAGAATCTTTTAAATATTTAGGTATGAATGCTCGTAAAACTATGATCATTGCGCAAAAACTTTATGAAGGAGTTAAAATAGATCAGGAAATAATTGGATTAATTACTTATATGAGAACCGACTCTTATCGTATGTCCGAGGAATTTGTTGAAAATGCTCAAAGTTTTATTAGTGAAAAATTTGGTTCTTCTTACGTAAATGATATAAAATTAAAAAATTTATCTAAAAATCGTATAGAAGCTCATGAAGCTATTCGCATTACTGATATAAAAAAAACTCCTCAACAAATTAAGTCTTATTTAAATAAAGATGAATTATCTTTATATAATTTAATTTATCAAAAAACTATATCTAGTTTAATGAGTGCAGCAGTTATTAATAAAACACAGTTTATTTTTGAAATAGAAAAATATTTATTTCAAGTTGAAGGTTATCAAATGATATTCGATGGTTATTTAAAAACTAGTTTTTATTCTAATTTTAAAGAAATATTATTACCTGATTGGCAAAAGCATCAATATTATTTACCTCAAAAAGTTATAGCTAAATCCCAAATGACTTTACCTCCGCCTCGTTATAACGAAGCTTCTTTAATTAAACATTTAGAAAATTTAAAAATAGGCAGACCTTCAACTTATTCTCACATTATTGAAACTTTAAAAAATAGATATTATGTAAATATTAAAGATAAGAAAATGATTTGTACTCAACGAGGATTAATGACGAATGAACTTTTAATAAAATTTTTTAATTCTTTTATTAATATCGAATATACAGCTTATATGGAAGAACAATTAGATAATATAGCTAATGGCAAAGTAGATAAAATAACTATTTTAAATAAATTTTATGATGATTTTATTAAATTATTTATAAATGCTAATAATAATATTAAAGTTATGAAAAATATTACAACACAAAAAAAATGTACTATTTGTGGAGATTTTATGGTAGAACGTTACAGTAAATATGGTGTCTTTTTAGGATGCAATGCTTATCCTAAGTGTAAAAATTCCGATATTGATCAAAAAAAATCTATAATTTTAACAAATCAAAATTGCTCCTCTTGTGGATCTTTAATGGCAGAAAGGAATGGGAAATATGGTAAATTTTTAGGTTGTAGCACTTATCCGAAGTGTAAACAAATTATCTCTTTTAATAAAAATAATAAATCAGAAAATAAAAAAAAAGAGAAAGAAAAATTATCTCAAAAATAAATTTATTATACAATTTAAATTGATATATTTATAGAGTTAATAATTTTATCTATTGCCGTGGTATATAATTAAGAGGAAATAAATAAATTATGTTTAATTTTTTTAAAAAATTATTTAAAGAAAAAACTCAAAATAAAAAAAATTTTTTTGCAAATTTAAAAAATTTATCTGAAGAACAAATACCAGAATGGGCCCAAAGAATTAAATCACAAAATAAATTAACTGATAATTTATTAGATGAATTAAAGATTTTATTACTGAAATCAGATTTAGGTCTAGAATCCACTCAAAATTTAATTAATCAAATTCGCAAAAATATTTCATCAGATATTTTAGCTCAACCAAAATATTTTTTAAATTTTCTAAAAGAACAAATATTGCTATTCTATCAACAAAATAATAAAAGCAATAATAACGACAATATTTCAACACAAAAACCACAAATTTATCTTTTTGTGGGAGTTAATGGTTCTGGCAAAACTACCACTATTGGAAAATTAGCTACTCAATTAGTTAAACAAAATAAAAAAGTTTTATTGATAGCAGCAGATACTTTTCGTACCGGAGCGATAGATCAATTAGAAAGTTGGAGTATAACTTCAAAAAGTAATTTTTTTTCAAAAAATAATAGTCAACCAGCAAGTGTCATTTTTGAAGGTTTGAAATATAGTAAAAATCAAGATTTTGATGTGATTTTATGCGATACTTCCGGAAGATTACAAAATAAAGATAATCTAATGCAAGAATTAGCTAAAATAGACAGAGTTATTAAAAAGTATAATACTCAAGCTCCTCACGAAACCTTTTTAATTTTAGACGCTATGACAGGCCAAGAAGCTTTAAAACAAGTGGAATCTTTTAGTCAAAAAATTCCGGTTACTGGTATTATTCTTACAAAATTTGATCATTTTTCTAAAGGAGGGTTAATTTTAGCAATTAAGCATTTATATCAATTAGAAACTAAATATATAGGTATTGGCGAATTACCAAATGATTTATTGAAATTTGATATTCAAAATTATGTTAATTGTTTATTTGATAATTAATAAAATTAAATATTATATATAATTAACATTTATTATAAATAATATTTCTATTAATATAATATCAATAAATAAAAAAAGGAGTTATTAATGAATTTTTTAAGTAATAGTGTTCAAAAAATAATTGATAAAATCGGTAATAAAAAATATATTAAAAAAGAAGATATTGATAATATCATGCAAGAGATTAATCCTGCTTTATTAAAAGCAGATGTTGATTATGAAGTAGTAATTAAATTTAATGAATTAATTAAACAACAAACTTTAAATATGGAAATTTTAAAAGGTTTAACTCCTCAACAACAAGTTATTAAAATAATTCAAAATACTTTAACTAATATTTTAGGTAGTCAACCTTTACCTTTAAATTTAAAAGATAATAAGTTAAATATTTTTATGTTAATAGGTATGAAGGGTAGCGGAAAAACAACTGTTGCAGGTAAATTAGCTTATTTTATATATAAAAAAAAGATTGATAAAATTTTGTTAATTGCAGCAGATTATCATAGACCTGGTGGAATTCAACAATTACAACAAATAGGAAAAAATATTAATATAGAAGTTTACACTAACAATGATACAAATGATGCATCAGAAGTTATTTTGCAAGGTATTAATTATGCAAAAAAAAATAATTTTCAAACTGTTATTATAGATACTACCGGATTCTCTCCTGAAGATGAAATTAGTGTTAACAATTTAGCCTTAATTAAAAAAAATATTAAACCCGATGAAACTTTTATTGTTGTTGACGCTTTAGGAGGTCAACGAATATCAGGAAAAATTAAACAAATTAATGAAAAATTATCATTTACTGGGGTAATTATGACTAAAATGGATGCTAAAACTTCAGGAGGTTTAATTTTATCTATTAGATATATCACAAAATTAGCTATTCGTTTTATTTCAAGCTCAGAGCAACATAATGATGATAATTTTGAATTTTTTTATCCTGAAAGAATAGCTTCTCGAATTTTAGGTATGGGCGATTTATCTACTTTAATAGAAAATATAGAAAATAAAATAGATCCAAAACAAAATGCCGAATTAATAGATAAATTATTTCAAGACAATTATAATTATTATGATTTACAAAAACATTTAAATTTAATTAAAAAGATGGGATCTTTTCAAAAAATTTTAAATTTTATTCCTGGAATAGGTAATAAAATAACTAATTTAAATATTTTAGATAATAATATAATAGTTAAATTTGAAGCTATTATCCAAAGCATGACACATGAAGAAAGATTAAATCCAACATTACTGGCTAATAATAATCGTCGTCGTCATCGTATTAGCAAAGGTTCTGGTACAACTAATCAAGAAATTAATTTATTGATTGATTTTATCGAAAAACAAAAAAATTTAACAAAAAAACTAGATAATAAAAATTTGAATAAAGATTCTTCAATCACAGATTATCAAGATCTTATAAATAAATTTTTAGATTCACAATAAATAGTTTTAATAGGGGAGTTAATAAAATTTTATGAAACATTTAATATTAGTAGATGGGCATGCACTTATTTTTCGTGCTTACTATGCTACAGCTTATAAACAAAAAGGGCGCAAAAGATGCGCATAATTCCGCTATTTAACGCATAGCCTGGAGTGATAATCTCCAGAGGTCACGTAAACACTGTAAGGTGGGCTTGATTAATTGTCTCGAAAGAGTAATTAATAACAGCAAA
>NZ_JAOSIS010000014.1:0-12357 GCF_030586915.1 'Vigna radiata' phytoplasma | reverse complement strand
CAGCAAAGGAACGAGGTTTCTATCCTACATGATCAAGGTCAACCCCACCAATAAAACTCGTCAAGAGAAGGCCACCAAGAATTCCTTAAATGGCAAAGTTCTTGTCCGAATTCCCCAAGCGAAAGCGTAAGAATATGGATATGAATACAATTGGTTAAAAGAGGGAAAGGTGAAACACGACGAAACATTAGCAGAAAGGGATGAATTAGAAATAATCCGGACCTATAAGACAATTGTTAGAGGAATTATCCAATACTTTTGTTGGACTAACAATCCAAGTGTTTTGACTCACTTAAGTTATCTAGCTGAATACAGCTGTTTGAAAACGCTGGCAAGGAAACGGAAAACGTCAATTGTCAGAGTTCGAAAGAAATGTAAATCGCAATAAGCATTACCAAAGTATCATGAATAAAAGAACAAAGGTATTGTGTAAAGATTGTCATCGCAAGATAACCAATCAACAAATACATGATATTAGAAAACAAGAACAATAAGAATAAATAGCTAATTAACCGCGAGGAGACATTAGTTCTCGAGAGAGAGTGAATTATGGAAAGCCGGATGCTGGGAAACTTGCTTGTCCGGTTTGGACGGGGGCTGATTGTAAATAAAACAGCAAAGACAAATCGCTGAATAAAACGCAATTAATCTATCCGTATAAATTAAGGAATATGAAAAAAAATACTGATATTTGGGAAGGTAAAGCAATTTAATATAACTAAACATTAGTTAACAAAAAAGGATAATTAGGAATAATTTAAACCTATAAAAAATTGTTAGAGGGAAAGATCTCCCGCTACTTTTGTTTAGCTAATAATTTTTGGATAATTAACTTATCTTAATTATCTAGGAAAATAAAGTTTTTAAAGACTCCTAGCGAGGAAACATTACATGTCAATCGCTAGAGTTAAAAAGAAATTTGGAATTGGGAAATTTAGGGGATAAATATAATTAGAGAGATAAAACCCAAAATTGATAATTTGAAAGTCTCATTATTAGTAAATGATTAAAAATATTAGAGTCATCAAATAAAGTCTAAATTATTTATTTATTAATTGTACTCTAAATATCATAAAGACAAATCCTGATATGGAAATGTCAATAAATCTATTTATATTTTTTTTAAAAAATTTTCAATTAATAAAGGTTATTATTTCGGAGGAATACCCAAGTCTGGTTAAAGGGGCACGCTTGGAAAGCGTGTAGATCTTATTAGATGCGAGGGTTCGAATCCCTCTTCCTCCGCCATTAATTTTATATATATATAAATAAGTTTGTATAAATAAATATTTTATTATTTTATAAATAATTTTTTTAATATAAAATCATAAAATATTTAAGTTATAAAAATTGTGATTTTTAGTAAAGGGTTAAAATTGTTTTTAATATGGAAAAATATTTAAATTTATGTCGTACTATTTTAAAATATGGTAATATACGTGAGAATCGTACTAAAGTTTTAACTAAAAGTATTTTTGGTTATCATATGCGTTTTAATTTGACCCAAGGATTTCCTTTATTAACGACAAAAAAAATTAATTTTAATCTAGTGATACATGAATTATTATGGTTTATTAAAGGTGATACTAATATACGTTATTTGGTACAAAATAAAGTAAATATTTGGAACGAATGGCCTTATGAACGATATCGGAATTCTTTATTTTTTAAAAATGAAACTTTATCGGAATTTATCGAGAAAATTAAAAAAGATGAACATTTTGCTAAAAAACATGGAAATCTTGGCCCTATTTATGGAAAACAATGGCGTGATTTTTCGGGAATTGATCAATTAAAGCAATTGATTCATGATATTAAATTTAATCCAAATTCTCGTCGTTTAATTATTTCCGCTTGGAATCCTCCTGAAATATCTAAAATGATTTTACCTCCTTGTCATATATTAATGCAGTTTTATGTAGTAGGAAATAAATTATCTTTGCAAGTTTTTCAAAGAAGCGCCGATGTCTTTTTAGGAATTCCATTTAACATTAGTAGTTATAGTTTATTACTGTTTTTGATTGCTCATATCACTAATTTGCAAGCTTATGAATTAATTTATAATTTAGGAGATGCTCATATTTATCTTAATCATATTCCTCAAATTAAAATTCAATTAAAACGTTCTCCTAAATCATTACCTTATATCACTTTGAACAATAATATTAATTGTATTGAAGATTTTACTATTAAAGATATTCATTTGCATAATTATGATGCATACGAAACTTTAAAAGGAGAAATAGCAGTATGATTAGTTTAATAGCAGCTGTAGATGGTAATTTTTTGATTGGCAATGGTGAAAAATTACCTTGGCATTATCCTCGAGATTTAGCTTTTTTTAAAAAAAAAGTGAATGATCAAGTGATATTAGTAGGTTTAAGAACATATCAATCTTTATGTTATTATTATAAAAATAAAAAATTCCCTTTTAAATCAATTTATTTGGCCACTACTTCTCTTGATATTCCAGCTAAATATTATCGAGATGATATTTCTATTCAAAAAGTTAATGATGTTAAAATTTTCTTACAAGATATTCGTAAAACATCTAAATCAATTATTGTTATTGGAGGTAGACAAATTTATCAATTAGCTTTGCCTTATGTTGATGTTTTATATTTAACTTATATTTTACGTCGTTTTGTCGGAAATATTTATTTCCCTTATTTAAATTTATGCAAATATATTTTAAAAGAATACACAGTTATAGAAGAATTAATTTTTGCCACTTATTTTAAAAAAAATTAAATAATTTTTTTAAGTTTTTTATAACAAGAGTTATTTTAATAATTTTTATAATAAAAAAACTATATTACTAATTTTTATTTAATAAATGATATTTATTTTTGTTGATTTTTTGTAATTTATTTGTTATTTAAAAGGGGTTTATTTTTTATGACAATTTTTAGTATTATTTTTATAATATATTTTTTTATTGTTTGGCACTTTTTTATTGGTATGCGATCTGGAATTATTGTAAAAATATTGGGAAGTTTTGTTAGCTTTTTTTTAACTTTTTGGGCAACTATGTTTGTATGTTGTTTATCTTTTGCATTAATGATGTTATTATTCTCTAATTTTTATTCTTTTAATATTAACATAGATTTTTTATAATTGGTTTTGATTGAAAATTATTTTTTATTACCGGAAAACCAAAATATACGGATATAAGATTTTAAATTTTTTTTATTTTTGTTTGTGTAAAATTTTAAATAATTGATAATTTTTGTGTTATATTTTAAATTAAGTAATTATGATTAAATTTAATTTAAAATCATTTCATTAATTTTTTATAAGTTAATTTAAATTTCTTCTTAGATTTGGTTTTGAATATAGATAAAATTGATATTTTTTATAAATTTTAATGTTTTTTTTATTAATGTTTTTATGAAATATATAATTACATTTTCTTTAAATTAAAAGTTCTTCTTATTAACAAAAAAGGAACAAGAATTATTATAAAAACAAAAATATAAATTAATAAAAAAACTATTAATCCGACCAAATAAAAATAATAAAATTCATGTAACAAAATAAAAAATGATTAAATATTTAATTTTCTTATAAAGAAACATTTTAATGTTTATTGTTAGAATATCATAATAAAATTTTCTTTTCTTTCGATTATTGTTATTGATTATTCAAAAATAATAAATAAATCAAGATTTAAATAAGTGAGTTTATTTTTTATTATTCTATTCGGTTTTAATATTATTAAATAATGAAGATAACTTTTTTAAAAAAATTATTCGAAATTGATTCGTTATTTATTTAATTATTTTAAATTGTTATATAACATAAATGTATATTTTGTTTATTTAATAATTCTATTTTTTATTACATTGTTTATATTAAACGTTCCGTTAGTAATAGTTATTTGTGCTAATTTTTATATTTTTTAATGCAGGAGGTAACACATATATGTTTAGTTTTATTTTTTTAATAACTTTGTTAGTTTTTTGGTATTATTTTATTTTTATTTTTACAAGTAAAATCATTGGTATTTTTGTTGGTTTTGTTTTAGCTATTTTAATATCTTGGTTAATAGCTTTTCTATTATTATTTATTAGTTTAGGATATGCTAAACAAAAATCTATTAATAATGTTTATCATTTAAAAATAGTTCGAAGTTTTTCGAAATTAATTATGGGTTTTTTTCGCATTAAAGTGTCGGTTTATAATTATAATTTGATTCCTTTTAATAATCGTTTAGTTATTTATACTAATCATAAAAGTAATTTTGATCCTTTTATAATAGCTTCTATATTCCCTCGTCCTCTTACTTTTACTCCTAAAGATGAACTTTATAATAATTTTTGGTATGGTTGGTTTTTAAGATTTTGTTTTGATGCTACTCATTGCATTAAGATTAATAGAGGTAATAATAGAGATAATTTAAAATCTTTGGAAAAAGCTAAAGAAATAATTAAAGAAAAATTGGCTGTTTTGGTTTTTCCAGAAGGTGGCATTATTAATTCTACTTCTGATCAGATTAATTCCTCTTTGGATGGTGCTTATAAAATTGCTATTCAAAACCAAGCTGATATTTTACCGATTACTTGTAAAGGCATTTATCGTATGCGCGGTAAATGTTGGTTTAGACTTAAAAAAGTAGAATTATTAATACATCCCTATATTTCTTATTCATATTATAAAGATAAAAAATCATCGCAAATTAATCATGAAGTAACTAATATTATTAATTCTAGACTTTAAATTATGAAATAATTAAATATGAAATAGATAAAATATTTATTAATAATATATTAGTTAAATTTATATTAAATATTATTGATTATGGGATTTAGTTTTATAGAGATTATTATCATTACTAAAAATATAAAAATTACAGAAATTAAGATGTTTAAATTCTCTTTAAGGTTACTTGTGATTAATAATTCTCTTAAATTATTATTAGATATTAGCGTTGCCTGTATAAAGTTCGAGGGAATATCAACATTTGAGTTATTAAAAAAATTAATACCTATAAAATTTCCTTTATGATCGAAACATATAAAGTTTATATCTTTAATTTTTTCTTTTAAATTGAACACAGAATCAAATACAAAGGTGCTATTTTTATTTTCAATTATGCTACTAATTTGACTTTTGAACATTTGAGGGTTATGATCATCACTATCTCCATTTATTAGATAGTAAATATCTTCTCCTACTTTAAGATCTGAAGTTTTTTTAAATGGAACTACAGGGTAGTTTTCTGATGATTTAAAGGTAATTAAAATAATATTGTTTTCGTTTGGAAATATATTATTTATTGTTCCTTGTTCAAATTTATAAATTTCTTGTTCGGAATCATATATAATAATTTCATTTTGATCGTTAAAAATTCGTTTATATAATAAGTTATTTAAGCTGATTAAATTATTTTGATAATTGTCTTCATAGGTAGATAAAACATGATACAGGTATTGATTATCTTGTGTTTTTTCTTTGCTAAAAATTATTCCATTACCTTTTATGTGATGATCTTGATGCCAAACAATTAAAGAATCCATAATTTTTTGTTTTGTTGTATGCACGGAGGGCTTGTTTGAATCAATAAATTTTAGAGATACAAAAGAACTGTCTTTATTTGCTGAACGACGATGACTTTCTAAATAATGTTCGATAAAATTTATTACTTTATGATTTTTATTTTTTATGATTATTTTTAGATTAATTTTGGATTTATCTTGAGAATCAATACGAGCGTATAATTCCATATATTCTTTGTGCGGGTCTATGAATAATATTTGTTGTTGATTATAAGTATAAACTAATTTGATTTTTAATATTATTTTAGATTTATTTTCCTTATTTTTTAATAATGGTAATGTAATCGGATCTTTATGAGTTAAAACGGTTAATTCGTCCATAGAAAATGCGATCATTGGCGCTTCATCATTGTGTTCGATTTTAAGATTATTAAAATTTTTTTTAAAACTATTAAGTTTTCGCATTAAATAATTTTTATGGTTTTCGCTTGTCAAATCGGTTATTATGCCTATATTTTTAGGATTTTGTTTATGTTGAGAAAAAATTTCTTCTAATCTTTTTTGGATATGCAAAATATTAATAGCTTGAGAAAACTTGTCTGTTGTTGTAGGATTATTAATAGTATTACGGTTCATACCAATAATTTGTCCTTTTTGGTTAAAAACAGGTCCTCCGCTATTTCCATTATCTATTTCTATATTAAAATCAATAAAAGCTTCATTTAATTTAGTAATATCTCCTCTTTTTAATAAATTCCTTTTTATTGATTGTGTATTTTTTATGTTCGTTAAGCTTGATAAAAAATTTTCTAATGGAAATGATTCTTGAGATCCCATACTATAAACTATTTGTTGAATTTCTGGTTTTATAAATGAATGCGGTTCCGGGAAAGCTGTTTTTAGAATTTCTTCAATTTCTTTGAATTTAGTTGCATTATTATCTTGAAAAGTTAATATTCCGATATCATCAAAACCTTCGTTATTAGAAATAAAAGTAAAAATTTTGGCATCTTTATATGAATTAAAATAAGTATTATAAACTTTGATTTTAGAATTTTTCCCTGGTTCTAAAACATGAGAATTTGTAATGATGTAGTATTTATATTTATAATAAGAAGATTTTTCAGATTTTTCTGCTGCATAAATAAATCCTGATCCTAAATATCTAGAAAATTCGATCGAGAAAGTGATTTTTGATATATTTTCTATAATTTTTGATATATCTTCTTGAATAATATCAGAAGGTTTTAATTTTTCAGATTGTTCAAAAAAAGATTCATCTATAAAAGATAAAGCAAAAGTATTTAAGAATTTTTTAGATACATCTATATATTGATTATTTATTTGCTGCATTAATCCATTAAATTTACCTTCTTCGTTTAACTTAATTAATAATTGTATTTTCGGGTTATTTTCGATTTGATTAGAGTTTAGTTCCATAGGTATTAAATATTGTTTTTTTATTTTATCTTGAGGAGATGTTAAATTTTCAAAATCGCTATCATCATCTTCGTCTGTTAAACTTTCATAACTATCTGAAAAACTAGATATTGATTCATGATCACTTTCATATTCATTATGGATTTTTTTGTCTTTAATATTATTATTAAATTTTTTATACATTCGTTCACAAAAATTATAAATATAATTCGAAGTAATAATGTAATTAATTTCCATTTTATGCGACTGTTGAGGAAATGAAATTCCAATAAATTCACCTCTTTTATTGAAAAAAATTTTATTATTTTTTCCTTTAATAGAGATAGATAAAGTATTTGATTGGTTTTGATCATATTCTTCACTTATAATTCCTTCTTGAAAGGGTTTGATATTGTCATTAATATCTAAAGTAAATCCATAAACTGTTTCGCCTTTATGAAAATTATATTTTTTTATTTTTGGAAAAAGATTATTATTTGTTGGTTGTTGATTGTCGAAAATTTTTTGTAATTTTTGTTGTATTCCTTCAACAATTTGGTATTTATTTTTATTTTCTTCGTCTATGATATTTTCATTATAATTATCGTATTTAATTGATATGTTAACATTCGACGTTAATATTTTTTTATAATTAAAATAATAGAATATAAAAGTTATTAATATAAAAAAATAAACTAATAGTAATAAATAATTTTTTTTAATAATGCGAAGGATATTCATTTTATTTAATTTTTTAATTAAACCTTTTCTTAGATTGATATTTAAAAATGATGATTTGATTTCAAATCCGCTAATGAATTTAAAATTAAATATTTTCTTTTGACGCGATTTTACAAGTACATTTAATATTATATAATAAAAAAATTAATAAAATGTTATTATTAGAAGACTTGACATAGACTTGACATAATGTTTAAAAAGTAATAGAATAAATTTAGCAGTCATGGTAATTGAGTGCTAAATTATTTATAGTTTTTATATAATAAAAATTTTTTTAATCGATAAATACTTGACAAGATGGTATTTTATTAGTTACAATAATTCCAGCAGTCATGATTCGTGAGTGCTAAATTTGTTTAAATCAGATAGAGTTGTTGAAAAAAAGTTAAATTTTTAAAATAAAATAAATTATTAAAATTATTTTAGTTATATTTAAAAAAAATTAAATTTATTTTGGAAATTTTTATTTATATGATGTAAATGTGGCGAATATGTTTCAATATTCAATTGATTATAGATGTGTTTTGATAATGATTAGTAAAATAAGCCAAATGTAAATATGATAATAATACTATGACAAAGATAAATTTAAATCTATTAAATTAAAGGTAAGAAATTTTTATATAAAGAATAGAAGATAAAATTATGATGATGACAAAAATTATATTTTTTCAAAGGATTTTAAAAATTGATTTCGAATAGAGAAAGATTAATTTTAAAAGCAATTATTGAACATCATTCAGAACATCAACAACCTATTAGCTCGAAATTTTTGTCGCGTTTATCTTATTTAAAATATTCTAGTGCTACTATTCGTTATGATATGGCTCAATTAGAAAAAAAAGGTTATTTATGCAAAACTCATGCATCTAGCGGTAGAATTCCTTCTTTAAAAGGATATGTTTTTTATTTTAATCATTTAATAACTAGAAATCATGATATTTTTCAGCAAATTTCTTTATTTGAGAATATTTTTAAGAATAAAAATTTTAATAAAGAAACTATTGTGAGAGAAGCATTAACCTTGTTAGGAAATGTTACTCGTTATCTTGTAATTTTAGCTTTTCCTAATGCTTTAACAACTCATAAGGTAGCCAAGATTGATTTAGTTTTATTAAGCCCTGAACAAGCTATTGTTTTAATAATAACTAATTATGGTCAAATTCGTTATCAGAGTATTTTTTTAGAACCTTGCAATAATTTTGATTTTCAAAACGTTAAAAGTATTATTTTAGCTATAAATAACACATTATTAGATAAATATTTGTGTGAAGCAATTAAAATTTTGCAAGAAAAAAATATTGAAAATGATTTTTGTAATGCACAATTATTTGATAAATTAGTTAATATTCTAATAGAAATTTTTTATAACTTTAATACAAACAATTCCCATATTTATGGTATTAATAATTTAATTAACAATTTTAGTTGGGCCGATAGCAATACAATGAAAGAGATTTTACATATTTTAGATACTAATAAATTAAATGAAATGTTATTTGATGCTCATAAATACATTTTTAAATTTAATAATCGAATACGTTGGGTATCTTGTCATAAGTTTGCTATTATCTCTATTCCCTGTGAAATTAAAAAATTTCCAGATCAAAAAATGTTTATCGCGGTTTTAGGTCCTATGACTATGGCTTATCCAGAAGTAATTCCGCTGTTAGAATATTTGTCTGTAAATTTATCTCAAACTTTTTACAGTAAAACAAATTTGATTCCTGATAAATTGGAAGAAATTTGCAAATAATTTATTAAAGTATTATTAACAATAAAATATTAAATTTGTAAATAATAAAAGGAGTTTAATTCAAGAATTTATGAATTTTGAAGAATGTTCAAAACAAAACACTAATAATTGTAAACAACATGAAAAAAACATAGATGAAAATAATTGTTCTTGTAAGGAAAAAAAGGTTCAATCAAAAAAAGTTTCTTCTGATCACTCATCTTCCGAAGATAATGCATCTTCAGATATTAATTCCAATAAAGCAGAAACTTTAACATTGAATTGTGGAGATCAAAGTGATAATAAAAATTCTATTTCAGACATTGAATCTAATAAATTTATACCTAATGAAAATGATTTTCAAATGTTAAAAAAACAATTAAATGATTTAAAAGCAGAAAATGTTAATCTTAAAAGAGATCTGCAGGAAGCGCATCAGCAAAGAACCAATGATAATTTGAAATATTTAGCTGATTTTGATAATTTTAAAAAACGTATTACTGTTCAAACAAATAGAGAAATTAAATATGCTTTAACAGATTTTATTAAAAATATTTTAATTCCTTTAGAACAATTCGAAAAGGTTTTAGAAATGCCTAAAGTAGATGACTCTGTTAAATCTTTTTTATTGGGTTTTAAAATGATTCATAAACAAGTTAAGGATATTTTACAAAAAGAAGGTGTAGAAGAAATTAAAGCTTTGGGTGTTAAATTTGATCCAAATTTTCATTATGCTTTGGAAAAAATATCAGATTTAAAACAACCTAATGGTATAAATGTTTTAGTTTTACAAAAAGGTTTTTTATATAAAGATTTAGTTATAAAACCAGCTATGGTAAAAGTAAATGAATGGAGTGATAAAAATAATGACTAAAAAAAATACAAATTCAAGTCCAATTATTGGAATAGATTTAGGTACTACAAATTCTTGTGTTGCTTGCATGGAAAATGGACAACCAAAAGTAATTACTAATTCAGAAGGGGATAGAACTACGCCTTCTGTGGTGGCTTTTAAAGGTGATGAAATAATCGTTGGTAAAGCTGCTAAACGACAGATGGTGACTAATCCTAATACTATTCTTTCGATCAAAAGAGAAATGGGTAAAAAAGGTTATTATAAAGAGTATAATGGTAAAAAATATACTCCTCAAGAAATTAGTGCTATTATTTTACAAAATTTAAAAAAACAAGCTGAAGATTATTTAGGTATGACTGTAACAGAAGCTGTTATTACAGTACCTGCTTATTTTAATGATGCTCAAAGACAAGCTACTAAAGATGCTGGTAAAATTGCTGGATTAGATGTTAAAAGGATTATTAATGAACCTACAGCAGCAGCTTTATCTTACGGATTAGATAAAAATACTCAAAAAGAACAAAATATTTTAGTATTCGATTTGGGTGGAGGTACTTTTGATGTTTCTATTTTGAATATTGCAGAAGGTAATTTTCAAGTTTTAGCTACTGCAGGTGATAATGTATTAGGTGGTGATAATTTTGATGATGCTATTGTAGAATTTTTAATTAGAATTTTCCGCGAAGAGCATGGAATTGATTTGAAAAAAAACAAAGATTTAACTGCTTTACAACGTTTAAGAGAAGCTGCTGAAATGGCTAAAAAAGAGTTAAGTAATGTTGTATCTACGGTTATATCTCTTCCTTTTATTTCTATGGCTGCTGATCAAACTCCTTTGCATTTAGAATATACTTTGACTAGAACTAAATTTAATGAAATCACTAAAAATTTAGTAGATCGTTGTATAACTCCTTTGAGACAAGTTTTGAAAGATGCAAAATTGCAAGTATCACAAATTGATCAAGTTATTTTGGTAGGTGGTTCAACAAGAATTCCGGCTATTCAAGAATTAGTTACTAGAGAATTAGGCAATAAAAAATTAAATAAAAGTGTTAATCCTGATGAAGCTGTTGCTTTAGGGGCAGCTATTCAAGGGGGAATTTTAAGAGGTGATGTTCAAGATATTGTTTTATTGGATGTAACTCCTTTATCCTTAGGGATTGAAACTTTAGGCGGGATATTTACTAAATTAATTGATCGCAATACTACTATTCCAACTTCCAAATCTCAAATTTTTTCAACTGCAGTAGCTAATCAATCTTCTGTTGATATTAATGTGTTACAAGGAGAAAGAGCATTAGCTAAAGATAATCAGTTATTGGGTAGTTTTCAATTAACAGGTATTCCACCTGCTCCAAAAGGTGTTCCTCAAATCGAAGTTACTTTTGATATCGATGTAAATGGTATTGTTTCTGTGTCAGCTAAAGATTTAGGTACTAATAGAAAACACAGTATTACTGTTTCAGGGGGCAGCGGTTTAAGCGAAGAAGAGATTCAAAAAATGATAAAAGATGCCGAAAAAAATGCAGAAACAGACAAAATTCAAAAAGAACGTATTGTTTTACGTAATGATGCTGATAATTTTATTTTCCAAACACGCCAAACTTTAGAATCTTTAAAAGATTCGATAGAAGAGCAAGAAAAAAATGATATCGAAGCTAAGATTCAAGATTTAGAACAAACTTTAAAAGGTGATGATTACGATTCTATTAAAGAAAAATTAAGTATTTTAGAAAAAGCTTCACAACAACTTGCTGTAAAAGCTTATCAAAAAGCGCAACAACAAAATAATAAAGAAAATCAAAATCAAGATACTACTCAAGAAACTGCTAAAACAGAAGATAAAGTAGTAGATGCCGAGTTTGAAGATAAAAAATAAGATAAAAAAATAATAAATCTAATAAAAAGCCAAAAAAAGATATTAATAACTTTTTTTGGTTTATTTATTAATTTTTATTTATCTTATTACAACGAGGAGTTTTATTTTGAAACAAAAAAAAGACTATTATGAAGTTTTAGAATTATCACGTGATGCTAAATTGGATGATATTAAAAAAGCTTATCGACGTCTTTCGAAAAAATATCATCCTGATGTTTGTAAAGAAGCT
>NZ_JAOSIS010000013.1:0-13426 GCF_030586915.1 'Vigna radiata' phytoplasma | reverse complement strand
AAGAAGAAATTATTCAAGTTAATCCTGGTTTTGGTAACTATTTAATTAGAACTAAAAAAGCTCTTTTAGCTAATCCTCAAAATATTAAATATTTAGAACAAAATAAAAAAATAAAAGAAGAAAAAGAACAACAAAAAATTATATTGATGACTAAATTAAAAGAAGAAATAGAAGATAAACAAATTACTTTTCAAATAAAAATTGGCCCAAACGGCGAAATGCATGGCAAAATAACTCCAAAAAATATTATAGATGAACTATATAAAAGTCATAACATTTTATTGGATAAACCCAAAATAATTTTAGATAATGAAATTAATGCCTTAGGTATTTATAAAGCTAATATTATTTTAAAAGATAATATTATAGCAGCCTTAACAATTAACGTAAAAGCTAAAAAATCATGAATGAAAATATAAAACTACCTTATTATGCAGAGGCAGAAAAATCAATTTTAGGAATTATTTTTTTAGAACCTAAACAAATTATTAATGTAATAGGACGTTTGGAAGTTAGTGATTTTTTTAACCTTAATAATCAAAAAATTTTTCAAGCAATTCAAGAATTATTTGAAACATCAAAATCTATTGATTATTATTCAGTATATACATTATTAAAAAATAAAAATATTCATATAGATGGCGGACAAAATTATTTAATTCAATTAGGCGAAATAATTCCATCCATTTATCATTTAGAAACATATATTAACTTAGTCAATGAAGCAGCTGTTAAAAGAAATATCATTCAAACTGCTTCTTCTATTGTGCACGAAGGATTAAATAATCCTGATATTGAACCACAAAAATTTTTAAATTTAGCAGAAGAAAAAATTTTCCAAATTTCTAATAAAAGTAAAACCAATAATTTCATTAAAATAAACAACTTAATCGAACAAGTACAAGAAAACACTATAAACAATTTACAAAATAAAAATATTATTGGTATAAGCACTGGTTATACTAATTTAGATGAAGTAACCTTAGGATTAAAAAAAGAAGAATTAATCATTATTGCTGCTAGACCTTCTATGGGAAAAAGTAGTTTTATGACCAATTTAGCAATTAAAATGGCTCAAAAAAATAATAATGCTCAAACTTATGTAGCAATTTTTAGCTTAGAAATGTCTAATGAACAATTAGTAACAAGGATATTAAGTGCTCAAAGCGAAATACCTCATAAAAATATTCAATTAGGATTGTTAAATCAAAATCAAAGATCTTTGCTAAAATTAACAGCTGATAAATTAAAAAAATTAAATATATATTTTGATGATTCAGTAGCAGTAAATATTTTAGATATAAGAACGCAATGTCGTAAATTAAAACATCAACAAAAATTAGATGTAGTAATTATAGATTATTTACAATTAATCAGAAAAAATAATCAAAATAATCGACAATATGGTTTTAATAATCGACAAGAAGAAGTTTCTGATATTTCAAAAAGCTTGAAACAAATGGCTCGTGAATTAAAAATACCAGTTATAGCTTTATCCCAATTATCTCGAGAAGTAGAAAAAAGAGAAGATAAAAAACCTATTCTATCAGATTTAAGAGATTCAGGGAGTATCGAACAAGATGCTGATATAGTTATGTTTTTATACAGAAAAGGATATTATTCGAAAGAAAAATATAGTGAATATAATATAGACTTAGGGCACACAGAGTTAATTATTGCGAAAAATCGTCAAGGTATTACAAGCACTAAATATTTTAATTTTGATTCTAATTGTTTATTATTTAATGAAACTGACCACTTAATAGAATAAATTAAAATAGGATGATACAATAATTTAGATGTTTGATAAATTAGAATTAATAAAAAAAAAATATTTACAAAATCAAAAAAAAATATTAGAAAACCCAAAAAATTTTCAAAATATTAATTTATTAAAAGAAATGAATAAACTGCAAAAAATTGTTTTTGCTTACGAAGAATATATTCAATTAAAAAAAGAGTATAAAACAATACAAAAAACATTATCTCAAACAAATGATAAAATTTTAGAAGAAGAAATAATCCAATTAGCAGAAACAGAAAAAAATAATTTAATTATCAAAATTAAAAACAAAACTAATCAATTAGAAAAACTATTATACCCAGAACAATATAACGCAGAAGATAAACAAGATGTAATTGTAGAAATTAAAAAAGGCATAGGTGGGCAAGAAGCTAATTTATTTGTATCAGATTTGTTTAGAGCTTATAAAAAATATATAGAATATAAAAAATGGAAATTAGAAATTATCAATTTATTATCTACATCTAAAGAAGGTATTTCGTCTGTTGAATTTGTAATTAATGGAAAAAATGTATTTTATTATTTAAAATATGAATCCGGAATACATCGAGTACAGCGTATCCCGAAGACAGAAAATAAAGGCAGAATACACACATCTACAGTAAAAATATTAGTAATTCCTAATGATAACCATCAAAAAATAGAAATTAATTGGAATGACATTAGAGTGGATACTTTTAATGCTAGTGGCCCTGGGGGACAATCTGTAAATACCACTAAATCAGCAGTTCGATTAACTCATTTACCTACAGGTATAAGCTCATCATGTCAAATAGCAAAAAGTCAACATGATAACAAAGAAAAAGCTTTTCAATTATTAACTAATAAAATTTATTATCAACAACAATCTGAACAAAAACAAAAACAAAATCAAATTAAAAAAGATTTAATAGGTAAAAGTGATCGAAGCGAAAAAATAAGAACTTATGATTATCCCAACAATAAAATAACAGATCATAGAATAAATTTATCAATATATCAGTTAAATGAGTTTATGGAAGGTAATATTGATTTAATAATAAAACCTTTAATAGATGAATTTCAAAAACAAAAATGGAAAGATAACTTTTAACTAATTTATGAAAAACTTTAATAATATAATTATTTTCCCTACAGACACTGTATATGGAATGGGCGCTCCTTGGTATGACACTCAAAGTTTAAATAAAATTTACCAACTAAAAAAAAGATCTCTAAAAAAACCGATGGCCCTATTATTTTATAATTTAAAACAAATCGAAAATCTTGTTGAAATTAATAATCAAATTGTAAAAATATACAAACAATTTTGGCCAGGACCTTTAACTTTAATAGTTAAAGCAAAAAAACAATATTTCCGAATAACCCAAGAAAGCAAAATCGGAATTAGAATGCCAAATCATCCTATAGCTTTAGAAATATTAAAAAAAGAAGGACCTTTAAAAACTACTTCTGTTAATAAAAGCGGAGAAAAACCTATAAATGATTTCCAAATTATTAAAAATATTTATCAACATGAAGTTAAAAAAATTTTTCCAAATAATTATACTTCATCCAACACACCATCTACAGTAATTGAAATCAACGATAATAATTTCAAAATTTTAAGAACAGGATCAATCAATTTAGAAAAATTTACCGAAACATTCATTTCTCTAAAATAAAAATAAATAAAATTATATTAAAAATTATCATCTAAATCTTGATCATAAATAACCTGCTGTAAAAAAATATTTAAACATTCATGATATTTAATAACACCAATTTTCAATTTATACAAAAATTTAAAATTTAACAAAAATAATTCATAAAGAGATTTTATATTTAAATTATTAATTTCTTTTAAAAAAAAAGAAGTTTTAGCAAAAGAAAATTTACATAAATAAGATATCGTTAGAATATTATTATCATTTTGCGAATAAAAATAAATTAAAATTAATTCTTGTAAAGTTTTCATTAATTGAAAAAAAATGGAAAAAAAATTTTGAAATTTATTTGTTAAATTGTTAAATAATAAGTAACTTTCTAATATTTTTTTATCTACCAATAATTTAATTAAAGATAAAATATTTTGATCGGATTCATTAAAAATTAATTCTTTAATTATTTTGGAATCATGAATTATTTTATCTTCGATATAATAAGATTTAATTTTATTAATTTCTTGTTCTAATAAAAATAAATCATCTTGATAATGATTAATTAATTTTTTAGTCAAAATAGGTTTTATATGTGAAGATATTTTAAAATTATCATATTCAAATGTTTTCAAAATATATTCATATAATTCTCGATAATTATTAATAGAAAAAATTTCTTCCACATGCATAAAAGGTTTTAATTTATTATAAAAAAACTTAAAATTAACATTATTACAATCTAAACTAATAAATAGAATAATTTTTTTTTGAGGATTTTTAATAAAATTAAACAAAAAAGAAAAATCCAATTTATTCTTTAATTCGAATAAAGCAGAAATATTTTCTATAAAAATAATTTTTGTATTTAAAAAAGGATTAAAAGTATATAAATGTTTTTGAATGTCTGAAATAATTTCAAAATATTTAACAACATTAAAATTAAAATACCAAAAAGAATAATTTTGATCAGCAGCTAAAGAAATAATTTTTTGTTTTCTTTTTTCTAAAAAAAATAATTGCTTATAACATAACAAGTTAGCGGAAAACACTTATTATCACCTCTATCACTAAAAAAAATCAATCAGAATTAATAGCACGCGGATGACACTTTAAATAAACCTTTTTTAAACGTTTTTGACTAATATGAGTATAAATTTGAGTAGTAGTTATATCTTCGTGACCTAAAATTTTTTGTAACATTCTCAAATCCATGCCATTTTCTAACAAATGTGTAGCAAAAGAATGTCTTAAAGTATGCGGAGAACATGAAGATAATTTAGATAAACTAATATTCTTTTTAAAAATTTTATAACATCCTTGTCTAGACAAACGAAAACCTTGATAATTTAAAAAAACCCAATTGTTTTCTACCCTTTCGGATGATTTTAATAAAGGTCTAATTTTTTTTAAATAATAATAAAATAATTTTGCAACATGTTTAGTTATAGGAACTAATCTTTCTTTATTTCCTTTTCCGATAACAAAAATCTGAAATTTGTCCAAATATAAAGACGATAAAGTTAAACTTAAAATTTCAGATATTCTTAAACCAGAACTATACATTAACTCAAACATTAATTGATCACGAAAATTAATTAACGAATTACTATCATTATTAATTTGATTTAAAAAATTTAAAAATATAATAATTTCGTCTGCTGACAACACAACTGGTAATTTTCTATTAATCTTAGGAATTTTCCAATTTTCAACAATATTACGATTTATACATTTTTCTAAAAACCAAAAATGATGTATTTTTTTAATAACAACAATCTTACGCGCTACCGTTCTACTACTTAAATTATTATTTTGAGAAATATAATTAATAAAATCCGAAACATGATTTTTTTTTATTTTATTAGGAAAATTTAATTTTAACATATAAAACAAAAAATTTAAATATTGTTTAGCATCTATCAAATAAGCATCAACAGTATTACATGACAATAATAATTCCTGCAATAAATAAATTTTAAATTTTTTCCAAGTATTTTCAATCGTTATATTCACAATAAATTCCTTATTTTAAAAAAATAATCAAATTTTATATTCTAATATAAATTCAAATAACTAAATACATAAAAAAAGTTGTCAAAGGTATTTTAATTAAATTAGTTAAAAGAATAGATTCCCAATAAAATTCTTTTGTTGTAGCATAAATTAAAAAAGTAGCAATAATAGAAATCAAATAATTAAAAATACAAGTAATAAAAGAAATATCTTTTTTTTTATAAATATACAAATATTTAGAAATAATATCTATACCACCGGTAGAACCACCAATTCGAATACAAATTCCACCAATAATACCAGTTATCAAAGATACAATAAAAACTCTCAATAAATTACTAAACCAAAATTTCCCTTCATAATCAAAAATACCAAAAAAATTTTGCATTTTATTAAAAATAATTCCATTATTACCATTAATTAAAATAGTTAAAATAGTTAAAAACAGAAAAATAAAAATAGTGTTACAAAGAGTAGTAATATTAAATTTACTGTCTAACTTAGGAAAAGCAATAAACATAAATAAGATAAAATTAATAAAAAGATAAAAAAACGCCGCAAAAAAACCTACAAATAAAGAATTACATTTAAAAATATCAAAATTACTTTTTAAAACTTTGGCAATAGCATCACCAATACCATGAACACCTGTAACATATAAATTTATTTTATAATTACCACTTACAAAAAGAACATCTGCTAAACAATAAAAAAAACATAAAAAAATATTAATTAAAATAAAATTAAAATTAATTTTTTTATTTTCGGAAAGATTGATGGTATTTTCTTTTTTTTTAAACACAAAAAAATAACCTTTTCTAATTGATTTATAATAAATTATCGTTAATAAAAAAATAAATAAATAAAAAATTCAAAATTTTTTATAACAATTGATAAAAAAATGTATTTATATGTGTAGATTATATCATAATATAAAGAAAATCCAAAAAAATATTTCTATTTATTTTTAAAAAATATTTTTTAAACATTTAAAAATATATAAACATTTATAATTTAAAAAAATATTAAATAGAATATTTAATTCCTAAAATTTTTCTAATTTTATTAATTTTTTTTCGAGATATTTCATTAGCTTTTGAAGCACCATTAGCAAAAGTCTTTTCTAAAATTTCATTATTAATCAAATTTTTAAAATTATCTTGAATAATTTTAATTTTTTCCAAAATTAAAGATGCTAATTTTATTTTAAATTCTTTATAAGAATAATTAACAAACAAACTCTCTGCTTGAGAAATTTCAATACCATTTAAACCGGCATAAATTTTTAATAAATTAGAAATTCCGGGTTGTTTTTCGGGATTATATTTTATTTCACCTATATCATCTGTTACCGCTTGCATAATTTTTGTTCTAATGTTATTTAGATCTTCTAACAAAAAAATACAACCTTTATCTTTTTCTTTATCCAAAAAAAAACTTTTACTCATTTTCTTATCAGGATGAGTTAAAGAATTAATAGTATAGCCTATTTTTAAAAATTCTGGAATTTTAAAAATATCACCATAAAAAGAATTAAAACGAATAGCTAAATCACGAGTTAATTCCAAATGTTGTTTTTGATCTTTACCTACTACAACAATATCAGCATCATAAAGTAAAATATCGGATGCCATTAAAATAGGATAGGTTAAAAGAGAAACTCTTACATTAGATGAATTTTTTTTCTTTTTTTCTTTAAATTGAATCATTCTATTCAATTCTCCTAAATAAGTATTACATTCTAAAATATAACTTAAATAAGTATGAGCAAAAACATCCGATTGAAGAAAAAAAGTTGTTTTAGATAATGATAAACCAGAAGATAACAAAATAGCTGCCATATTACGTATTATTTGTTTCAAATCAAATTTTTTATCAAAAGTTGTTAAAGCATGCAAATCAGCAATAAAAAAATAAAACTCATATTGTTCAGCAAATTTCTTTTGCAACAATAATAAAGGTTGGATAATTCCAAGCCAATTACCTAAAGTCAAATCTCCGCTAGGTTTTATACCAGTAATAATAATTTTATTTTTTGCCAAAGATTGACTAATCATAAATTAAAATCCTTTTTAACCGATTTATTCTTAATTTTAAAAATAATATAAAAAACTATAGAAAATAATAAAAATAAAACAAATTCTCTAATAAAAACTGCTAATTTTCCATGAAAATAACTTATCCCAAAAATAGGTTCTCCGAAAATTTTATTTTCATGAAAAGGATAATCACATTGAATGTTAGCATAAGGGAACCAACATTGATTAAATATACATTTAACACCAAAAAAAGTTTTAAAAGGGTCTAATAAAAATAAAAAATATAAAAATAAATAAATAACAGGATGAATAAAAGATAAAAAAATTTCTTTGGTTTTTATTTTTGATATTTTCAGGTAAATAAAAATTATAAAAAAATTTAAAGGAACGATAGTGTGTTGAATAATACTTAAAAAATGACTTTCATAAATATTTTTAAAAAAATTTATATCAAAAATAACATTTTTTTTAAAATAATTAAAAAAAATACTAAAATCATTGTACGTTGTCCAAATTGGAGCAAGTATCATATTATAAACACAAAAAGTTAATAAAGAATTAACTAATGTTATTAAAATAAAAATTTTTTGTTTTTTTTTATTTTTTATTTCTATTAAAAAAGTACATAAAGTATAAAAAATAGATAAAATCATTTGGTTAGTGAAAAATCTATAATGAGAAATTATTTTTTTAAAAATTTCTTTTATGTCAAAAAAAGGATTTTTATAAAAAATAATAATATATATATCAGAAAAAATTGTAAATATTATTAAAAATAATAGTAATTTAAAAATAAATTTATTTTTAATATTTAAGAAATTCAAATAATCTTGTTTATATTGTGAATTTATAGAATTTTTAATCATAATTATTAACTATGTTTTTAATAAAAAAACCTTTCTAATGTTTAAAAAATATGAAAAAATCATTTTTTAATATAAATTTAATGTAAATGATTTTTTAACTATTTCTTTATTTTAAATTATATAATTAAAAAAAACATTTTTAACATAATAAAATTTAATATTTTTTTAATTTTTATTAAATATTATATAAATTAAAACTATTTAATTTAAAAAATATATAAAATTATATAATTATTGTTCACTAAAAAAATTTAGTTTTTTTATATATCTTTTATTTCAAAAAATATTAACAAAAATATATTTTTATGAATTTTATTTATATAAATAAAAAAAACAAAAAACTTTAAAAAAAATGTGAATAAGTTTTAGATATAAAATAAAAAAAAATGTATTTTACAATATTTTTGATTAAAAAAAAAAAATATTTTTTTTGAATAAGTAACTTGAATAAGTCTTAATAAATAATAAATTTTCATTATTTTTAGATTTTTTTATTTTTATAAAATTTATTTTTTAACAAAAATATTTGTTTTTTAATAAAAATATTTGAAATCTAAAATAAAATTGTGAATAAGTTGTGAATAAGTAGGTTATTTTTTATATTAAAATGTGAATAAGTAGGTTAAAAATGTGAATAAGTAGGTTAAAAATGTGAATAAGTAGGTTAAAAATGTGAATAAGTTATTTGTTGAAAATACAAAAATATAAGATTAATACTATATTTTTAATCTATTATATTTAATATTTCTATTCAAATGCATTAAATAACAATAAAGATATATAATTATATATTATTAAATAATATTAAAATAATATAATTTTAATTATATTTATATATAAATTTATATAAATTAAATTATATTAAATTTATAATTTTAAAATTATTCTTTAAATAAAAAATATAATTATTTTAATAAATTTAAAATAATTAAAAAAATTAAAATATTTATATAAAATAAAATAATTTAATATCAATAAAATGGCTATCATTTATGTTTATATATAAATTAATTTATATTTAAAAAAATATTTTAATATTATATGAATTGAAAAATTTTTATATAATAATAATTAGTGTTTAGTTATTGGTTATTTTTTTTAAAATTATTTATTTAATTTTGAGAAATATTTTAAAAAACATAATTAATTTTATAATTAATTTTCTGAGTTTGTTTTTTTTAATTTTATTGAATTTTTATTTAATTAAAATAAGTTTATTTTTTTGTCATAAATTATATTTATGTATTGTTTTTATAATTATTTGTTTTAGTTTAATAGAATTGTTTATGTTATATAATAGAATTATTAAAAAAATGATAATAATTTAAAATTGGGAATTAAGTTGATATGGGTGATTATTTTGAAGATTGTTTATGATGGATTAAAACACGGTAATATTTATGATTTTGTCAAAAAATTAGATTATCCTAGTGAACATATATCAGAATTTGTTAATAATAATGAGGAAATTATTTTAATAATTAAAACGGTTGGTTTTGGAGAATTATCTCAAGAAGCTAGGGATTTTTTAATTAAATATTCTCATTTAGTCATAGGTGTAGCTTCCTCTGGTAATAAAAATTATGGTTCTAATTATGCTAAAGCCGGTGATGTTGCTTCTAAAGATTTTGGTATTCCTTTGATTATGAAGTTCGAAGGTAGAGGTTTTACAGAAGATATTGAAAAATTAAATAAATGGCTGAAAAATTATAATAAATCAGGAGTTAATATGGGAGTTAATTGTAGTTTAGATGATAAGTATAAAAATTTTGTTAATGATAAAAATAAATTTTGCAATGATACTTCAATTCCTCATTGGATTATTTTAAATAATCAAATTATAGACGAAGAAGGTAATATTAAAGATCTTAATAAAGATTTAGAGGCTTTAGAGAGTTATTTATCTGAAGAAATTAAACCTAAATTAAAAAGATTTGAAAGTTTATCGGATAAATTAAAATTTTTAATTAATAATGAATATTATGAGGAAGAATTTTTAAAATTGTATTCTTATATTCAAATTAAAGAAATTTATAAAATAGCATATGATTATAATTTTAATTTTAATTCTTTTATGAGTGCTTATAAATTTTATAAAGATTATTCTTTAAAAACGCGAGATAAAAAAAATTATTTAGAAACTTATGAAGATCGTTTAGTTATTAATGCTTTGTATCATGCTTCTGGAGATTTTGAATTGGCTAAAAAATTAATTATTAATTTAATTAGACAAAATTTTACTCCAGCTACTCCGACTTTATTGAATAGTGGACTTAAAAAAAGAGGGGAATTTGTTTCTTGTTTTCTTTTAGAAGCTGGAGATTCTTTGAATGACATATCTCGTATTATAGAATTTACTATGCAATTATCTAAGATAGGTGGCGGCGTTTCAATTAATTTATCTAATTTAAGAGCTAAAGGAGAATCTATTAAAGGAATTGCTAATGCATGCAAAGGAGTTATTGGAGTAGCTAAAATTTTAGATTATGTTTCTCGTTATGCAGATCAAATGGGTCATAGGTTAGGAGCTGTTGCTATTTATTTAAGCGCTCATCATGCTGATATTTTAGATTTTTTAAACTCCAAAAAATTAAATGCAGATGACGATATTAGATTAAAGACTTTATCTTTAGGTGTTGTAGTTTCTGATAAAATGATTTCTTTAGCTAAAAATAATAAAATGATGGCTTTGTTTTATCCTCATAGCATTTATAAAAAATATAAAATGAATTTTGCAGATGTTAGCGTTGATATGGATAAATGGTATGATATTTTGGTTAATGATTCTGATATTGATAAGAAATTTATAAATCCTAGAAATTTATTAGAAATTATTGCTCAATTACAAGGTGAATCAGGATATCCATATATTATGTTTTGTGATAATGCTAATAAACAAAATACTTCTAGCGGAAAAATTAAATTTTCAAATTTGTGTACAGAAATTTTACAACCTTCTTTAACTTCTCATTATGCACCTTATGATCAACGAGATCAAGATATCATAGGTATGGATATTTCTTGTAATTTATCTTCTGGTCATATGGGTAATATGATTAAAAATAAAAATATTAAAGAGACTGTTTTTTTAGCTATGGAATTAATGAATTCGGTTTCTGAAAAAAGCAATATTCATTATGTTCCAGGTGTATGCAAGGCTAATAGATTAAATAGAAGTGTTGGCTTTGGTATGATGGGTCATCATAGTTTTTTAGCGGAAAATATGATAGAATTCGGAAGTGATGAAAATTTGGAATTAATTGATGTTTTTTTTAATGCTGTTAATTACTATTCTTTATTACACTCTAATTTAAAAGCAAAAAAAACAGGTAAAAAATTTTTTCAGTTTGAATTATCAACGTATGCTAGTGGTGAATATTTTACAAATAGGAAAGCTATTCTGCCTACATTTCCGAAAATTAAAGATATTTTTAAAGATATTGAATTACCTACTGACAAAGATTGGCAGGAATTACGTAAAAGTGTAATTAAATATGGTTTATGGAATTCACATAGATTGGCTATAGCTCCTAATGGTTCTATTGGTTACGTTATGTCTACTACTTCTTCTTTAACACCTATTAAACAATTAGTAGAAGAAAGAACTTATGGTAATTCTAAAACTTATTTTCCAGCGCCTTACTTATCTGATGTTTCTTTTATGTACCAAACTGCTTATCAAATAGATAAATTTAAATTAATAAATGTTATAGCGGTTGCTCAAAAACATATAGATCAAGGTATTTCTTTAGAGTTGTGTATTAATTCTGATATGAATACTAGGGAATTGCAAAAAATTTATTTATATGCTCATCATAAAGGTATAAAAACTCTTTATTACACTAGAACCCGAAAATTAAAATTATCCGAATGCGAAGCATGTTCTATTTAATTATTTTTTTTAGATAAAAAAAATATTTTCCTAAGGAGAAAATGATTATGGCATTGTCGGTAAGACAAGTTTTAGATAAAGTGGTAGAAGAATTGTCTTTAAGGTGCAGTCCGGAAGTTTTTAAAGCTAATTTTATTAATATGAAAAATCCTTATAAAATAGAAAAAAATACTATTTTTATTTTGGTTAGTGATTTTATTAAAACTAAAATTCTTTTGATGAATTATTTAGATTTAATTCATGAAATTTCTAAAAAATATTCTGATGCCGACATATTTTTTAAATTTTTGTCTGATGAGGATTTATTATCTAATTCCGATACAAATACTGTTAATAATCCTATAAAAACAACTGATTCGGATAATAATGTGGATTTATTACATGTCGATCACTCTTATGATTTAAAGGAATTTGAATTAGGTTATAAAGATGATTATTATTCTGGTTTAGAATCTAAGTATAATTTTGATAATTTTGTTACAGGGGAAAGTAATGATTTTACTTTTAGAATTGCTAAAAAAACCGCTAATGAAGAAGTATTATTACGAGCAAATCCTTTATATATTTTTGGAGATGTTGGCTTGGGAAAAACTCATTTAATGCATGCTATAGGTAATTTTATGATTAAAAAAGATCCTCATAAAAAAATTTTGTATGTTAAAGCCGAAGGATTTATGGAAGAATTTACTTCTAAATTAAAGCAAGATAAAATGGAAGAATTTCATAATAAATATCGAAATTTAGATGTTTTATTAATAGATGATATTCAAATGATGGAAAATGCTAAATATACACAAATAGAATTTTTTAAACTTTTTGATCATTTGAATTCTCAACGAAAACAAATAGTTATTACTAGTGATAAACCTGTAACCCAGTTAAAAAAAATTATGGGAAGATTAACAAATCGTTTTCAATCAGGATTAATAGGGGATATTAAGAAACCTGATCATCAACATTGTTTAGCTATTATTCAGAAAAAATTGTTAGCAATGCCAAGTAATTTAAGGAATAAATTAAGTATGGAGGTATTGAATTTTATTTCTTCTCATTTTGGAGATAATATTCGTGAATTAGAAGGAGTTTTGTTGCGTTTACTGAATTATACTCAAATTTATGGATTAGAAATGAATTTAACTAATTCATTAATCGCTTTAGAACCTTTATTAAAAAATAAAAATAATATTTCTCCC
>NZ_JAOSIS010000012.1:0-16432 GCF_030586915.1 'Vigna radiata' phytoplasma | reverse complement strand
AATAAATAGCTAATTAACCGCGAGGAGACATTAGTTCTCGAGAGAGAGTGAATTATGGAAAGCCGGATGCTGGGAAACTTGCTTGTCCGGTTTGGACGGGGGCTGATTGTAAATAAAACAGCAAAGATAAATCGCTGAATAAAACGCAATTAATCTATCCGTATTTAAATCATTACTAATAAAGGTTATTAAATAAAAGTCATCGACAAAACATCATTAATAGAGTAGATTTTTGGATTTCTAATCTAAAAATATTGTCATGATTTTGTTAAATTTGTCCAATAATGATTTCAAATAATTGATTATACCATTAAAATTGTTATCAAAATTTACTTAAAAATCATTAATGATGAAATCTTATGAAAGATACTTAAACCATAAATATTGTTATTAATTTTATTAATACGGGAAGCATTATCGTAAAAAAATAATTTAGGTAATTTTTATTTGTTTATAAAAATCAACTAATAAGTTGATTTTTATAATTTTATTAATAGATGGTTAAATTTGAATTAAATTTTTTGTAGTTTGTTTTTTCGAATATATTTATCCATAAAATTTTTATTTTTTTATTCATTTTATCTATCTATTTTTTTATTTTTTGTTGTTATTTTTTTTTATTATTCCTACTTGATAACCTATAAATACAAAAATAATTCCACTAAATACAGTGAAAAAAGATAAAATTAAAGGAAAAAAAATACTCTTATTATTAAACCCGCAAAAATAACCCCATTTATAAAAAAAGTAGGCTAATAAAATTGTTAATAATATAAATAATATCCAAAATAATGTAATACCTGCAAATTGTGTTTCAATATTTTCCATGATTTTATATCCTTATATCCTTATTTATTAATTTTATAAATATAAATAAAAAATTTATTATTAAATGTTATCAATTCTAAAATATATTTTTTACTCTAATAAATATTTTATATTTTTATTTTCATTTTTGTGCTAAATTATATTTTAATAATGACTTATTATTATTTACTATGTCATTATAGCTATATTTTTTTGTATTATTTGACATATTGATTTTTTTATTTTAAAATATATCCGGATATTGCAATATAATATAAATTTTTCTAATTTGAAAGTTAAAATTAAAGGTTTTTTATTTTTATATTCGTTAAATGTTTTTTTAAAATATATTTAGTTAATAAATTTTAAACATCTTTGAAAAATACAATATATAATAAAATATTAAGAAATATTGTTATTTTTTTGTATTTAAAAAAATTTTATTAAAAAAAGAGAGGTTTAAAGATGTCATCTGAAAACATTAATTTAAATAAAGTTAAAGAATTTAAAAAAGGATTTCAGGATTTTATTAATAAAGGTAATATTATTCAATTAGCAGTAGCTTTTATATTAGGGCAATTATTTACTAAAGTAGTTAGTTCTTTAGCTACTGACATAATTATGCCTCCTATTAATTATCTTTTTAGCGATACAGGTTCTTCTTTACAAACTTTAAATTGGCAATTAAAAAATAATATTTATTTGAATTACGGAATCTTTTTACAAAATGTTTTTGATTTTTTATCTGTTTCTTTCATTTTATATTTAATTGTTTCTTATTTTTCAAAATATTTTAGTAAAAAAAATCAAAATGAAAATAAAATGACTATTGAACATGAACAAGTTAAACTTTTAAAAGAAATTAAAGACGTTTTAATTAATCAAAATAGGTAAAAATTAATTTTTTTCACTAAGATAATTATTTTATAATAATTGCAAAATTAATTTTAAAGAGTGCTTTTTGTTTCAAAATACAAAAGCGCTCTTTTATTTTTGTTTATATTAATTAATATAGGAATTTTTATTCTTTTATTTATGAAAAATAAATTATTAATATTTCAATTGGTTTTAATAATTTATTAATATTTAGTTTAATATTTAATTAGTAAATTTTAAAATATGGTTTTTTTGGAATGATAATGATTTTGTTGCTAAATAATTAAGCAAAAATATATTTTTTTTAGTAGTTTTGATATAATTAATAGGATAAAACTTATAATTTTTTTTATATAAAATTTAATAAATATATATTTTATATGTTTTTTAATAAAAATAATATATTAAAATTTTATTTTTAATTCGAATAATATTAATGATTATTCGGTAGTTATTGAATTTATTAAAATTTGTATTATTAAAAAATATTTTTAACAAAAAAGGATTTATGATCTGATGATATTAAAATGCGCACAAACAATATTAGACTTTGTAAAGAATTTTTATGATCCTTCTGCTAGATATTTGAAAAAAATTAAAAAAGTTGCTGATAAAATTGACAAATTAAGTCATATTATGTCCCAATTAAAAGATGAAGATTTTCCTAAAGAAACTCTTAAATTGAAACAAAAATTAAAAGAAGGAGTGTCTTTGGATAATATTTTGGTAGAAGCTTTTGCTTTAGCTCGAGAAGCTTCTACAAGGGTAGCTAAAATAACTCCTTATTATGTTCAATTATTAGGAGCTATAGTTTTACATAAGGGTAACATTGCAGAAATGAAGACTGGAGAAGGTAAAACTTTAACAGCTGTTATGCCGGCATATTTAAATGCCTTAGGAGGCAATAGCGTTCATATTGTGACTGTTAATGAATATTTAGCGCGTCGTGAAGCTGAAGGTGTTATTGGGGATATTTTTCGTTTTTTAGGATTAAGTGTAGGTTTAAATCTTAAAAATAAAAGTATTCAAGAAAAAAAAATAGCTTATAATTGTGATATTTTATATTCTACTAATAGTGAAATTGGATTTGATTATTTGAGAGATAACATGGAAAGTGATATCAATAATGTTTTAATGACTCGTGAATATGGTTATGTAATTATTGATGAAGTCGATTCTATTTTAATTGATGAAGCTAGAACTCCTTTGATTATTTCTAATAATGTAACATCTGGTATTAAATTTTATAGAGATGCTGATCGTTTTGCTAAAAGTTTAAAATCTGAACATTATGTGATTGATTTAGAATCTAAAACTATTGAATTAAATGAAGAAGGAATTCGAAAAGCAGAATTATTTTTTAAAATTAATAATTTATATAGTAATCAAAATTCTTTTTTATTACATTTTATTAAAAATGCTTTAAAAGCTTGTTTTATTATGGAAAGAGATAAAGATTATTTAGTACAAAATAATCAAATTGTAATTATTGATCAATTTACAGGTCGTGCTTTAATAGGTCGACAATTCAGTGATGGTTTGCATCAAGCTTTAGAGGCTAAAGAAAATTGTATTATTAAAGCTGAAACTGAAACATCTGCGACGATTACATATCAAAATTTATTTCGAAATTATAAATTAATATCTGGTATGACTGGTACAGCTAAAACCGAAGAAAAAGAATTTATTAGTATATATAATATGAAAGTTATTCAAATCCCTACTAATAAAAAAATGATTCGCGAAGATGCTTCGGACTTAGTTTTTTTAACTTTAAAGGAAAAATGGAAAGCTTTAATAGAAGAAGTTAAAATAAGACATTCGAAAAAACAACCTATTTTGATAGGTACTGTTAGTGTGGAAGTTTCAGAACAAATTTCTAAAGATTTAAAAAAAAATAAAATAGCTCATGAAGTTTTGAATGCTAAAAATCATTTGAAAGAATCTGAAATAATTGCAAAAGCCGGTCACAAAAGTGCTGTTACTATAGCTACCAATATGGCTGGAAGAGGTACAGATATTCGTTTAGCAGAAGGTGTAGCTGAGTTAGGCGGTTTAGCTGTTTTAGGTACAGAAAGGCATGAAGTGCGACGAATTGATAATCAACTTCGCGGACGGGCAGGTAGACAAGGTGATCCTGGTTATACTAAATTTTTTGTATCTGCAGAAGATGATTTGATAAAACGTTTCGGTTCTGATAAAGTTAGTAAGTTAGTTACTTTGCTGCAATATAGTAAACATCAACAAAATAATGCAGTTTCTTCGCGTTTTTTAACGAATTTATTCACTAATATACAAAAAAAAATTGAATCTTCTAATTTCGAATATCGTAAATTTGTTTTAAAATTTGATTCTGTTTTACAGTTACAAAGAGATATTATTTACAAGCAACGTAAAGCAATTTTATCTTCTAATAAGGTTGAAGAAATTTTGTGGAATATTATGGATAAAACTTTAAAAAATAAAGTTAAAAATTTTGTAAATTCGATGAAACAAGATAAATTTCAAAAATTAGATAAACAAGCTATTATAGTTGAATTAATTCATTATTGTGAAATTAATTTTTTTGATAAAAATATTTTAATAAAAACAGATTTTGAAGATAATAATCAAAAAGACTTATCTTATTCTCAAATAGAATCAGTTATTTTAAACAAAGCTCGTAATATTGTAGATTCGCAAAAAAATAAATTTACTTCAGTTGGTATACAAAAATACTTAAATATTATTAAATTAATTATATTAAAAAATATTGATATTAATTTTCAACGTCATATAAATGATATGGATTTATTAAGAAGAAGTATTAATTTTTTAAGTTATGGGCAACAAAATACTTTAACTGTTTACCAACAAGAAGGACAAAAATTTTTTAATCGTATGATTGATAATATTTCTCAAGATATTACAAAAATTGTTTTGAAATCAAATTTTTTTGAAGATTTGTTGGATGATTTAAATCCTACAGAATCATTACAATTAAATAATCGAGATAAAATTAAAATTAAAAAAAATATTAAAAAACCTTGGGATTAATTAAAAAAAATAATTTCCAGAGGGGATAATTATTTATAATGGAAAAATATGAATTTCATCAAATTTTAAATAATTTAAAATCTATTTTATTCAATTTAGAACAAAAAATAGATATCAAAAAAATGTTAGAACAATTGAAATCTTTTAAATTATTAATGGAAAAACCAAATTTTTGGGATAATACACAAGAAGCTGCGCATGTAACTCGAAAATTTAGTCAATTACAAAATAAAATTAATAATTTTACTAATTTACAAAAACAACATCAAGCTTTGACTTTATTATCTTCGGATTATGAGCTTAATGATGCACAAAATTTAACGTGGTTAATTTTAGAATTAAAAAAGTTACAAAAAGATATTAAAAATTTAGAAATTGAAGTTTTATTAAATCAAAATTATGATGAAAATAACGCTATTTTAATGTTACATTCTGGCGCCGGAGGTTTGGAATCTCAAGATTGGTGTGAAATGCTTTTTAGAATGTATAAAAAATATGCTCAAAAAAAACAATTCCAATTAGAAATTTTAAATTTACAAACAGGAGAAGAAGCTGGTATTAAAACTGTTAGTTGTCTAATTAAAGGTGTTTATGCGTATGGATATTTTAAATCTGAAAGAGGTATACATCGTTTAGTGCGAAAATCTCCGTTTGATGCTAATTTTAAAAGACATACATCTTTTGCTTCTTGCGAAGTTTTACCAGAGATTAATGAAGAAATTACTGTCGATATTCAAGAACAAGATTTAAGAATAGATGTTTTTCGTAGTAGTGGAGCTGGTGGTCAACATGTAAATACTACTGATTCAGCTGTTCGAATTACACATTTGCCTACTGGTATTGTAGTTAATTGCCAAAATGAAAGAAGTCAAATTCGTAATAAAGAAAAAGCTTTGCAAATTTTAAAAACTAAATTATTTCAATTAGCTTTACAGAAACAAAAAGAACAAGAAGCTAATTTAAAATCAGATCAAAAAGAAATTGGTTGGGGATCTCAAATTAGAAGTTATATTTTTCATCCTTATCAAAAAGTTAAAGATCATCGTACTAATTATGAAAGTTCTCAAATTATGGATATTATGGATGGCGAATTAGATGATTTTATTAATGCTTTTTTAAGAATCAAAAATTAATTTTTTATATTAAAAATTTAAATTTATTTAAAAATATTTTGCTAAAAAAGGAATACAAACAATATGAAGAAAGATCAAAAAATTTATAAACAGAATCTTCATAAATGGTTAATACTGATTGTAAATGATATTATTTTAGCAATAACTATATTTGTATTTACTTTAGGAAGTAAATTAAATGTAGGTGGAATTGATGGTTTAGCTTTAACGAGTGCACGTTTATGCAACTTATTTACAAACAATTCTTATTTTATATCGGATAAAATAATGATTTATTTTATGTTTTTGTATAATGTTTTAGCGATAATAATTGGATATAAAATATTTGGCAAAAAATTTATTTTAAAAAGTGCTATTTTGGCTATTATTTTAATGATAGTAATGTATTTTTTGCCTTATATCTTAGGTGAATCAACAATTTTTTTAAATCGTTTAATCATTTGGAATAATGAATATTGGAAATTATTTGTCTCTTCTATATTAGGCGGATTATTAATAGGTTTTACTCAAGCTAATATTAGAAAAATTGGATTCACTACCGGAGGTATGGATATTTTTCAACAAGCTTTAAAAGATATTTACGGAATGAATTTTAAAATTTCTTTATTGATTACTGATGGCATTTTAATATTTTTATCATCTATTTTGGAAAGTTTTGATCAAATAAATTTTTTTAATATGTTTTCGGAGATTATGATAAGAATTTTGTTATCCTTGTCATCTATTTATATTATGGGTTGGATTATGGATAAAAAAGTTATATTTAATTTGATTGAAAATAATAATTCAAAAATTAAATTTGATAAATAAAATCATTTTATTAGAAAGGTTAATTACTTAAAATAACGAAATGTACAAGAATGGATTTTTAAAAATTGAATTAGCCAATCCCAATTTAACTTTGGGGAAATTTGATGAAAATAATGATATTATTTTGAGTGTTTTAGCAAAAAGCAAAGCGAGTTTTGTGGTTTTTCCAGAATTATGTTTAAGCAGTTATACAGCTGGTGATTTTTTTTTTGAAAATGATTTTAACAATAATATTTTAAAATCTTTAGATTATATTATTAAGAAAACTTCTTTTAAAGGAGTTTATATTTTAGGAATGCCATTAGTTTGGCAAGAGATGATTTTCAATGTAGCTATCGTTATACAACAACAAAAAATTTTAGGAATTGTTCCTAAATATACTATTCCGAATTATGAAGAATTTTGTGAAAAAAGATGGTTTACTTCTGGTAATGTTATTCCTGAGATGCAAGAAATTATTTTTTTAAATCAAAAAATCCCTTTTGGTAGTATTTTATTTATTAATGATTTATATAATGTGTGTTTCGGAGTAGAAATTTGTCAGGATTTATGGACTATTAACTCACCTAGTGATTTATTAATCAAAAAAGGGGCACATTTGATTTTTAATTTATCTGCTTCTACAGAGCATTTAGGTAAAGCGCAATTACGTCGCATGGCTGTTATTAATCACTCTCGTAAACAAATTGGTGGTTATTTTTATGTTAGTAACGGTATGAAAAGTGAAATGTCTAATGATGTGGTTTTTTCGAATCATAAAATAGCTGCTATTTTAGGTAATTTGATAGGTGAAAAGGATATTTTTGATTCAGAAACCAATTTAATTATAGATGTTTGTATGGATTTTATTAAACATCAGCGTTTAATTGATACTACTTATGCAGATCAGATATCTGAAGTAAAAAAAATAATAATTCCAAAATCTTATTTTTGTTTAAGAGAAGAAAAAGATTTTATTTTTGAAAAAAAATGGAATATTAAACCTTTTGTTAGTGAATCAGAAGTAAACTCTCAATTAGCTCTTGCTAATCATTTGCAATGTTTATTTTTATGCAATAAATTATCGTCTTGTCCAGATAGTAAAATTTTTTTATTTATAAGTCCTAATTTAAATGATTTCATTAATTTATTAGTAGTTATTCAAAGTTTTAAATTAAACAACAAAAAATTTAATGATTTGAATGTTTTTATAGATGATTCCGACATTTTGTTTCTCGATGTAATTCAGGATTTTTTGCAAAAAATAGGAATTGATAATTATAGAAAATCTTCATTATTAGATTATAATGATTTATCAAATAACAATAAAAATATAAATATATTTAATCATAATTCGTTATCAATTGATCAAACAGAAATTAATATTTTTTTAGAAAATCATAATTTATCTGATATTAGTTTAGGTAGATTTACAAAAAGTTTTTATAATTTTGATTTAAGTTTTAATTTGAATATTGGTTTATCAGATACTTTAATAGCAGAATTAGTTTTTTTTCATCTAGAGAGAAATGATATATTTGCAAAATTTCAGGATTTAAAATCTTTTTATAGAAAGCAAGCCACTTTGCAATCAAATAATGAACATGTTATTAAAAAAGATTTTATTTTATATTATTATTTAAAATATAGTTTAACTTTAGAAAAAATTGCTTTTTTATTATCTAAAACGTTTGATATTTCTATAGAAAGCAGTTTAGATTTAACTTCGCAAATTTTAAAACGCTTTTATCAAAGTCAATATCAAAGAAATTATACATCTTCGGGTCCAAAAATTTTTGAAAATAGTTTGTTAGAACGCGCAGAAACCAATTTAATCTCCAAATTAAATTTAAAATTTTTATCTTTAAATTCGAAGAAAAAATAAAAAAGATTATTGTGAAAAAAAAAGTTATTATTGGTTTATCTGGTGGCGTCGATAGTAGTGTATCTGCGTTTATTTTAAAAAAAAGAGGGTACGATGTTGAAGGCGTTTTTATGCGTAATTGGGATAGTGGTTTAAATTATGATTTTCGAGGAAACCCTTTTATTAAACAATCTATTTGTCCTCAAATACAAGATTTTAAAGATGCCCAAAAAATTGCTGAACAATTAAAAATTAATTGTCATTTTGTTGATTTTTCTCAGGCATATTGGGATAAAGTTTTTTCTTATGTTTTAAAACTTTTTAATCAAAATTTAACCCCGAATCCTGATGTTTTGTGTAATAATTATATTAAATTTGCTATCTTTTCGGATTATGTTAATCGTAAATTTAAACCAGATTATATTGCTATGGGTCATTATGCACGTATTCAAGTTATAAATGGTGATCCGATTTTAAAAAAAGCTGAAGATCAAAATAAAGATCAAAGTTATTTTTTGTCTCAATTACAAAAAAAACAATTAACTAAAATTTTATTTCCTATAGGTGATTTAACTAAAATTCAGGTAAGAAAAATAGCTTATCAAGAAAATTTAGTGACAGCTAATAAAAAAGATTCTACAGGCATTTGTTTTATTGGAGAAAGAAGATTTGCAGATTTTTTACAAAATTATTTACCTATTAATAAAGGTTTAATTAAAGATACTAAAGGTAATATTTTACCTAAAAAACATTTGGGAGTGTTTTATTATACTATTGGTCAACGTAAAGGTTTAAATTTAGGTAATCTACCTTGTTGTAATTCATCCCCTTGGTATGTGGTAGGAAAAGATTTAGCGACTAATACTCTCTATGTAGAACAAAATTCTGATAGTATCTATTTATACAGCGATTCTGCTTTAATTATTAATGTTATTTGGCGAGATTATAAAAATTTTCGATATCCAAATATTATGACTTTAAAATCAAAATTTCGTTATCGACAACCTGAGCAAGAAATAAAAGCATATTGGATTGATTATCGACAATTAAAAATTTTTTTTAAAGAAAGGATTAAAGCGGTAGTTCCTGGCCAGATATGTGCTTTTTATTATGAAGATTTTTGTTTAGGAGCAGGAATGATTCAAGAAGTTTATTATAAAAATAAAAAGCGTCAATATGTTTAAAGTTATTATTAATTAATAATTATTATATGAAGTATAAGTTTTAAATATAATTATTGAATAATTGAAATATTATTTATATGATATTATAAAAACAATTTGTAATAACTTAATTTAGGGTTTTTTATGCAATGATGGTTTAAAAGGGATATTAAAGTTAGTTATGAATATTAAGAAAATTAAAGGTACTAAAGATTTTTTTCAAGAAGAAATGTTACATTTACAATTCATAGAAAAAAATTTAAAAAAAATTATTGAGAAATATCATTTCCAAGAAATACGTACCCCTATTTTAGAGTATCATGATATTTTTTATCATGCTACACCTCAATCTGAAATGGTTAATAAGGAAACTTATCAATTTTTAGATAAAAAAGGTCGAAAAATTGTCTTAAGACCAGAAGGAACGGCTGGTATCGTTCGTAGTTATTTAGAGAATAAGCTTTATAATTTTGATGATATTTATAAATTTTATTATTGTGGTCCTTTTTTTAGATATGAGAGACCTCAATATGGTCGATATCGTCAATTTCATCAAATAGGCATTGAAATGTTAGGTAATTATTATGATTTATCTGAATTAGAAATTTTTTGTTTAGTTAATGAAATTTTAATTTTTTTTAATTTACCTCAGGCAAAAATTAAAATTAATCATTTGGGTAATGCGCAAACACGTCAAAATTTTATTAAAATTTTTTCTGATTATTTGCAAAATTTTTCATCAGATTTATGCCCTTTATGTTTAAAACGTAAGCAATTTAATATTTTAAGGATTTTTGATTGTAAAATTTGTCAAAATAAAATTTTTTTAAAAAAAGCCCCATTAATTTTAAATTTTTTAGATTCATCTATTAAACATCAATTTGAAATATTTTTATCATCGTTAAAGAAAGAAAATATTAATTTTTGTGTTGATCCGACTTTAGTTAGAGGTTTAGATTATTATACGGATATAGTTTTTGAAATTGCATTATCTATACCTAATGAAGAACCTTTTGAATTAATTTTAGGTGGTGGTGGTAATTATAATGATTTAATTTATCATTTTGAAAGTAAAAAAAAGATTAAAGCTATAGGATTTGCTATTGGCATAGAACGATTAATGCTGGCTTTGCAGTATAATAATTTTTGGCAAAACATTGATTATAAATCATTAGATGTATGTGTGTTATCGGTTGATTATTCAGTCAATTATGAATCTTTTAGATTAATTCAAAAATTACGCCAAAATAATATTAATGCCGAAGTTATTTATAATACTGATGGACTTAATTTAACTAAATGTATTAAAAAAGCTTTAAAATTAAAACCTAATTATCTTATTTTTATAGGTGCTAAAGAATTGAAAGAAAATTTTTTGACAGTTAAAAATACTACTACAAAAATAATTTATAATGTTAATTTAAAAAATATTATTACTTTTTTAAAAAAGGAGTTAACTTTACAATCGTAATGAGCAAATATAGCTATAATAATAATGAAATTAATTTAAAAAATCAAGGTGAACAGGTATTTTTAAAAGGTTGGATTGCTCGTAAGCGCAATTTAAGCAATAAAATGTTTTTAATGTTGAGAGATTTTTCAGGATTAATACAATTAGTTATAGAACAAAACCATAAACAATATTCAGAAATATCTAAAATACCAATAGAAACTGTTGTCGAAGTTAAAGGTTTAGTGGTGGAAAGAATTAGTAAAAATCCTAATTTAAAAACTGGTGATGTCGAAATTATTATAAACCAATTGTATGTTTTATCAGAAGCGCAACCCTTACCTTTATTAATTGAAGATAAAAATACTAGTAATGAAAGTCATAGATTAAAATATCGTTATTTGGATTTAAGAAAAGAAAAACAAAAAAAATATTTATTACAAAGACATTATATTACTCAAAATATACGTCAAATTTTAATATCTCAGGGTTTTTTTGAGTTAGAAACTCCTATATTAGCGAAATCTACACCTGAAGGAGCTTTGGATTATTTAGTACCTTCGCGTTTGTATCCTGAATCTTTTTACGCTTTACCTCAATCTCCGCAATTATTTAAACAATTATACATGATTGCTGGATTTGAAAAATACTTTCAAATAGCGCGTTGTTTTCGCGATGAAGATTTGCGATCAGATCGTCAGCCAGAATTTACCCAAGTTGATATAGAAATTTCCTTTTGGTCTCAAGAAGAAATTATGAATTTAGTAGAAAAAATTATGATATGTTTGATTAAAAATTTTAAAAATTATGAAATCGATAAACCTTTTTTTAAATTAACTTATGATCAAGCTATGAAAAAATATGGTTCCGATAAACCTGATTTAAGATTTGATTTATGTATAGAAAATTTGACGAATTTTTTTGATTTATCATTGATATCATCAGAAATGATTAATAAATTGCATATTTTAGGTATTAGATTTTTTTTATCCGAAAAATCATTATTAAATAAAAAAACAATTTTACAATATTGTCGTTGGATTAAAAATCAATATAAATTAGATTTGTATTATTTGATTAAAATTAATGATAAAATTGAAGGTAACTTTGTTAATGCTTTAAATAAAGAATTAAATTTTTTAACAAATAATGAATATTGTTTTTTTGTATTTGATTTATCTATGGGAAAATCTTATAACGCTTATGAATCTTTAGGTTTTTTAAGAAATAAATTAGCAAAAGATTTAAATTTAATTGATCCTCAAAAATTATCTTTATTGTGGATCATAGATTTCCCTTTATTAATTTTTGATGATATAGACAATAAATATAAAGCTATGCATCATCCTTTTACTAAACCGGAAGATTATTTAACTTTGGATCAAAATCCTCATGAGGCGAAAGCATGTGCATATGATTTAGTTTGTAATGGTTATGAGATTGGCGGCGGTTCTTTAAGAAATTATCAATACGATTACCAAAAAAAAATATTTCATAAATTAGGTTTTTCTGAAGCAGAAATGCATAAACAATTTGGTTTTTTTTTAGAAGCTTTGCGATACGGTACACCTCCTCATGGTGGTGTCGCTTTAGGTTTAGATCGAATTGTTATGTTATTGACTGATACAGATAATATTAAAGATGTTATTGCTTTTCCTAAAACTCAAACAGCACAAGATTTGATGTTACAGGCGCCTGCTACTGTAACTCAAGAACAATTGAATATTTTAAGTTTATCATTTTTATCTAAGGAAAATAATTGAAATTTATGTTTTTATTATCATTAGCTATTTCATTAAAAAGAGAATATAAATATGTCATTTCAGTTAGCGGTGGCGTTGATTCTATGACTTTATTAGATTATTTATATTCTAGAAAATTTCAAATAATTGTAGTTCATTTTAATCATTTAAAGCGAGAACGATCTTATCAAGATAAAGTTTTAGTAAACGAATATTGTCAATTACGTAAAATACCTTTTTATTATTTTGAATTAAATTTGGGAAATAAAAATTTTCAAAATCAAGCTAGTTTAACTCGGAAATTTTATTTGCAAAAAATAGCTGTTCAATATCAAACTCGTTATATTGTTACAGCTCATCATTTAAATGAGGGCGCGAAAGAAACATATAATTTTGTAATTTAACAAATTATTTGGGAACGGATGATTCCTAAAGGTCACGTAAACACTGCAAAGTGGGCTTGATTAATTATCTCGAAAGAGTAATTAATAACAGCAAAAGCACGAAAGCAAAATGAGGTGAAACAACTAACCAAAAAGTTATTGCCAGACCAGAAGTCAAGGAGAAGGTGTGAATCCCTAAGCGGTTAAAAAGCGTCGTAATAATAAACCTATACTCGGTAAGTTGTTATTTAATCCGAGACAAGCTTTAATGGAACAAAATTATTAATCATTTTTAATTTTGTATCATCCCGAGCAGTCATTAAATTGGCAAATTAAAGGACTCTTATTATTTAATATAAGTTTAAATAATAGCCTCAGTTTTAAATTAACTGTAAACCGCACCTAAAACTTCATGTAGAATTATATCGTAACTTCGATCTCCCTAAAAGCACCACCAAAGGGTTAAAACTAACAGCTGTTAGGCTCAAGGGAAAAGCGAAACTTACAGTAGTCGTCAGTTTAATTCTAGAATTGGAATATTTTAGAAGAACCTGACCACGGCAAAGGGTAATAACCTTTACATGGCGAAAGAGTTTCAATATCTGTAATCAGATATTAGGCGCCGGATGCTTGGAAACTTGCTTGTCCGGTTCTGTGGGGGGCTAGTTTGGAATATATAATGAAATAAATTTATTATTAAACTCAACTATTCTATCCCGATTTTAGCAGAAACTATTTTATTAAAATTATCACGAGGAAGTTCTGGGCGCCCAAGAAGCCTAAATATCGAGTGATTTAACCAATCACCAGTGTGATAAACACTGACAGGCTAAGAACGGTTCCGGAATGGAAACACTCAGGGATTACAGCAGTTCTTAAAAGCGGGTTGCGATGAAGTAGTTAGTCAAGAAGATACCGCCACCGAATGATTTTAAGGATAAGCCTGAAAGGGCCTAAGAAGCTAAGAAGATGTAATACTCGAACCTGTTCTGTAAACTACTTAAACCGGACAGTCCAGAGCCTATCAATATTAAAGAACTGTATTGGATAGTTTATCAATTAAAAACATGGAATCTCACCGTTTCCATAACGGTTATACTTCACCTAAGGAATCAAGGTCGATATTTAGAGTAACTGGGAGAATCCTAAAGGTTAGTTATTAAATTAACTAATAATGAAATAAAAGTCATTAGGCCCAAGGATAAAGCGACTTTTTAGTAGTCGGAGGAGTAAAACTTAATTTGGAATAATTAAGTTAATCGCCCTCCCAAGATGAAGGTTAACGACCTTTATAGGGCAAAAGAAGTCAGTAATTTATTGTTTATTCAGTGTGGGAAGTTGGTGGATACGCAAATAACTGTTTTAGAGCGAAAAGCTAAACTTTTTAGTAAACATGGAATATTATTCAAAATCGTTCTTTCAATAATTAAGGTATTAAAAAGGTTTAAATATGGGATTAATAACAAATTCTGGTTCACAAGTACAGTGAAACAACAGATAGACTATTAATGTTATCAAGCTCAAAAAGATTGAGTAATACCGCCGCTAATACGTTAACGGTTATTATCAATTATGACTAGTTATACAAGTTATTATCCCAAAAAGGTAAGGTAAAATCGTAAGATTTCGAGATTTATCCTGCTATTAAAGAGCGATTAATTCCGAAGGTTATGAAGCTAATATTAACTTTCCAAAAAAGACCGATAAGAATAAACAACTAATCCGTGGTAACACAAAGTTAGTCCGATAAAAAGGATAAATTATGGCAAGCCGGATGCTTGGAAACTTGCCCGTCCGGTTTAGATGGGGGCTGTTGGTAATAGATAATCAAAATATAAATTTGATTATTGAAACGCAAATAATCTATCCATATTTATTAGGATATAGTGGTATGCAACCTATTTATTTGATTGAAAAATTTGTGTTTTTAAAACCGTTTTTATATCTTTCTAAAGACAAAATTATTAATTATGCTAACCAAAAAAAAATTTCTTTTTTGGAAGATGAAACTAATCAAAATGATTATTATTCTAGAAATAGAATTCGTAAATTTGTAATCCCTTATTTACAAAAAGAACATAATTTTTTAAAAAATATTTATAAATTTCATATTCAAATAACAGAAATTTATCAATTAGTAAAAGAACAAACAAATTTATTTTTAAAATATCATGTTAATCAACAATATTATTGTTTAGAGGTTTTTTGTAAATTGAATATAGTTATCCAAAAAAATATTATTTTATATTTATTGGATGATAAAAAAATAAATAAAAATTTTGTTTTAATTAATAATATTATTAAATTATTAAATAATAATAATAAACCTTATTGTCAACTTAAATTAAACGATCAATGGCAAATATCTAAAAAATATTATAAATGGCAATTAGCTCCTTTAGCTAGAACAGAAAATAATATTAATAAATCAAAACCTATTTTATATGTACACCATGATCGCAAAATATATCCCAAATATATGACGCAAAAAGAGATTTTTTATAGTAATGGGCAGATAATTTTCCCTTTAATTGTAAGAACAAGACTATCGGGAGATATATTGGAATTTAAATTTGGAAAGCAAAAATTAAAAAAATTTTTAATTAATTGTAAAATACCTATTATACAAAGAAATAAATTATTATTAATAGTAGATCAAACGCAAAAAATTATTTGGATTCCTTGTTTATATCATAATGAAACTTTAGGGGAAGGTAAAATTATAACTCTTGCTATCGAGAATATTAAACAGGTTTAAATAAATTGTAATTTTATCAATCACGAGCGTTAATTAACGCTAAAAAGGATATAAATCGGTCCTTTATTAAAGAAAATAATAAATAATTATATTATTTTGGCAAAAGCATAAATGGGAGAACATCTTTATTTTTACTTTTTTTAAAAAATAAAAAAATTTGTAGTTAAGTCCTTAATTAATTTATATGTTATGATTGTCTAGCTTATGATCGATTTCATATTAAAACAAGCGTCAGGAATCATTGCCAAATTAGGTTTCGCAGTTCATAAAATCCACTGCATAATTTATTTAGTCCAAAAACTTTTTTGTCATCTTGATGGTACATTGAAAATAATGCCTCAATAAAATTATGACTTTATTTGTGCTGGTATCAACTGTGATTTAATGAAACCTGAAGCGGATGAAAAAGATTATTAACAGAAAATAATTGA
>NZ_JAOSIS010000011.1:0-16474 GCF_030586915.1 'Vigna radiata' phytoplasma | reverse complement strand
TGAAATCTTTTGAACAACAAAAATTAGTATTAGAAGAACAACTAGAAACCAAAGAAAAAGAACTTGATAGAAAAACTAACAAAGCAGAAATCAAAAAACTCCAAGATGAAATTTCAGAAATAGTTGGCGAAATTGGCAAAATAAATGTCGAAATTCAAAACTTAGAAGCGATCCGAATAATGTACCAAAATATGTTAACTCGTGCTGAAAATTACAAAAAAATATTAGAAGAACAATATGAAATAGACAAAAAAAAATATAAAGATTCAATTATTTATAAACTAAACAAACTATATGACATTACCTCGGCTGAGGGATAACATAAAAGGAGTTATAAGTTAAAATGATTCAAATAAAAAATAAATTATATCTTTTACCATTATTTTTAATTAATTATTTAGGATTATTCCTGTTAATCAATATTCATCCAGTTATGGCAATGGATCCAAAACTTCCAGAAACTAGTAGCAGACAACCTGTTTATCATAACCTTACCATTGAAGAAAACATAATTAATTTAAAACAGAAAATTTATGATAATGCAACCAAAATAACAAACATAGATAAAGGATTACAAGGAAGTATTACTGATGATCAAAAAGAAAATCTCTTAAAATTAAAAGAAAATTACAAACAATTAATTGATAATCAAAAAGAACAATTAAAAACTTATAAAAACCTTTTAAATGATTTAAATGATGAAAAAAACTAAAAATATTATCAACATAAAAAAATTATCTTTTTTATAATAAGACCCTTTTCAAAAGGGTTTTTTTATTTAACCATACTTACTTATATAAATAATCAGACTTCTTTAAACAAAGAGTCTTTTTTTATTTCTATTAATAAAAAATGAATATCTTATTAACTAAAAAAACAAAGGAGTTTTCATAATATGAACAATTTAAAAACATTAATAAAAGAAATTATTTTTCTAATTATTTGGGTCGTAATTATTGGTACTCCTACTTATTTTATAAAAAAAGATCAGGATAAAGCATTACACCAAAGTTTTAGAGAATTGCATGAAAGTTTTGACCGATTAGAAAAAACATTAGATTAAGATATAAAATAATTTGATAATGTATTTGTTATCATATTCAAAATTTATATAAATTAGATAAAATCTGTGATCTATCAGGGAATAAAATAAATAAAAAAAACAGTCACAAAACAAAAATAATTTTGATTTGTTTTTGAAAAAACAATAATAAAGCTTTTATTATTATTACTTTTTTACCAAATAAATTAGAAAAGATAAGATTTAGATATATCTTTATGTCTTTTAAAAAAAGATCAACTAAGAAAGTTGATCTTAATCATTATTAACAGATTATTTAGATTTTAATACTTTTGTAGATGTATTATAATTAAACACTGTGAAAACTATAAGATTTCCATTTTTTGAATCAATAAACCAATATTTAAATAATATAATTGATAGATTACGGAGTGTTCAGTTTTAATGATTTGTAAGCTAGGTTTACGGATTACATTGTTTTGCCTATTAGGTATTTGTGACTTATTCTTAGAATTATTTGGTATAATAATTGCCTTTACTAACTATACTTTATCGCGACCCGATTTTAAGAACTACTGTAATTTGTTATTGTTTTCTTTAAGAAACCGTTCTTAACTCTTTAGTGTTTATTTGTCATTGATTATTGGTTAGAAAACACGATATTTAAACCTTTTTGACACTTACTTAAATCATATAGTATTTTATAATAAATATTTTTATATTTTTCTAAGTCAATTATTTTTATTTTTGAATTTTGTATTTGCTCTTTTTTTGCTTGTATTATCTTCTTCATGTCATCATTTTTTTGTTTAAATTCTTGAAGCTGTTGTTCGTCTATCATCAAAGAAGCTTTTTTAAAAGAATAAATTTTATGTTTCATTAATATTTGTTTTTTTTGATCTAATTCTGTTGTAATCTGATCTATTTTTTTATTAAAAACTTTTTTTAAATTTTTATAATGATGCAATTCCTTATTTAAAATTAAATAATCTTTCTGATGTAAATTTAATTTATTATTAATTTTTTTAATTTCATTTTGATATTTTAAATAAATTTTTTTTATAAAGTTTAATAAATTATGATACTTATTTAAAATTTTTAAATTATCTTCTTTTTTAGATTCAGATTTTGGTTGTTTTTGGAGTGTTTTAAAAATATGAGTTAAGTTATTATTTTTGAGATTATTGAATATTAAAAAGTTATTTTTGTTAATAATTAAAATATAAATAAGCAATAAAAATATTATTAATATTTTTTTATTTATCTTTTTATTCATTTGTTAGATTATTTAATTTCTAATTAAAATTTATTTCTATTAAAAATTTTAACATAAAAAATTAAAATAATTTATATTTAGGTTTTTAAAAAAACCACGTCAAATTTAAAAAAACGTGTAAATTAATTACATATTCATAAATAATTAACTATCAGGTATTATGCCGCAAAAAAATCTTAGTTATACCTGTGCCCATCACGTTACGCAAAACAATAATAAATCAAAATATGTTAAATTTTATTAATTGATCATGAATGAATATTTATTAAATTCAATTTAATAACTATTTTTATTTAATATTTTCTTGTTAAAGTTATATAATGGTAATATATTCGAAATTTCAGATTTGATAATAGTCTTACTATATTATCAGAAAAGTTAAGAAATTCATGAATAAAAAAGTTTTTTGCCAAAAAATTACTGATATGATTGTTATTTTTTTGTTAGTAATAACAATTATAGTAGTAATGATCATTGTGATTAATCAAGTTTATAATAAAGCAATAAAATCAAAAAACTTTCTCATTTTATTCAAAACAAAAATTCTTAGCTTTTAAAGTATCCGCAACAGTGCTTCCAAAAACTTAAAAAATCAAAGATTATAACATAATTATTAAACCTAAAATTACTGCTGCTAGATTAGAACTAATTAAAACTTATCGTTTTACAAAATCTGAGAACCATCTTTCTTTATTATTATCTGATTTATTAACAAGAGTGCACAAAGACATTCCTAAAATAGAATCAAATCGGCACAATTATTTAGATTTATCTAAAAAAAACAACTTTATTAATCGATACTAAGATAAATTTAATGAATATCAAATTTTGATTCTATCTCGAATAGATGAATTAAAACAAACAACATTATCGTTATAACAACAACGAGAAGCAAAACAACAAAGCATTGATAAATTAAAACGACTTGATATAAAAGATAATAAGGAAAAAAATTCCCAAATTAAAGATAAAGTTAACGCAATAATTGACGAAATTGAAAAAATTAAAATTAACTTAAAATTAATTATATTTTTTTATATAAAGTTAACAAAAATGTTCAAATTTATTAAATTTAATATAAATACTATTAATTAAGAGAAAGAATGCGTCTAATATAATATTGTTATTTACAATCTAAATTAATTTTATTATATCCAATTATATAAATTAAAATAAAAAGACCTTCGAAAAAAGACTTTTTAATTGAATTTATTTTGGAGATTTAATTAAAAAATAAAATGTATACTTATTTTTGATTTAAAAAATAATACAAAAATATTTTCATTATAAATTATTTTATTTAATTATTATTAAGTTAAAGTGAAACTAATTTTAAAAGGTTATTTAGATAAATTATTTTATTTTTTTAATAATATAATTTTTTTTAGTTTATATTCTAATTCTATTTGTTCTAAATTTATTTCATTTATATTTTGTTTAAGAGTATATAATTTGTTTGTTAATAAAGATTTTTGAAATCTTAAAAAATTTTGGGAAACGTTAATATTAGATTTATTTTTAATTTTTAAATTAGATAATAATGCTTGTTTTATCATATCTATTTCTTTTGATATTTCAGTTTTTTTTATTGATAGGTTATCTATTTTTGCTCTTAAAATTTCGATTTTTTTTTCTGAAGCATCGAATAATATTTCCGAAGAATCTGTTTTTTTAACTTCTGAATAAATTTGACCGGCATAAACTAAATTAGACTTACGATTATGTATCAATATTAAAAGTAAAAAAATTATACACAAACAAATTAAATTAAATATTATATTTATTTTAATTTTTGTTGAATTTAATTTCATATTTTTTGAAAAAACTTTCTAATTGAATATATAAATAATTTATAAATTTTTTTAATTAATAATTTAAAAATTTTTAATATAATAAAATTTGTTTAGTTTTAAAAAACCAATATTCTATATTTTTTTAAATTTAATCAATATAATAATTTTTTATATTTTAATTTAATCCAAATAATAACAACTTTAATAGGTTTATAATAATAAAAACTAAATTAATAACATTGAATTAATAATATGAAATAATATAAAATATTAAATCATAATACATCTACATTATATAATTTAAAATTAAAAATAATAAATAAATAATATTACTGTTACATTAATTGTTATAATTTATTTTTTATTTTAAAAATATATCATATTTATTAATTATTTTTGTTTTTGTTATAAAGTTAATTTTGTCTTGATTTTTATCAAAAATAAGTGAATATGGTTGATGTGTTTATAAATTAGTTTTATATTAAATTGATGAATTGTATTATTTATTTTTATTAATCGATAATAAAAATGTGAAATATATATTTTATTTATTCAATATAAATTAGATAATTTTTACTAAATTTCGATTAGCAATATCAAAATCCAATATTAATTAAATAATAATTATTTATTTTAATATTTAAATTTAATATAAATTATTAATTTTATTATTATATTAAAGTTATATTATATGAAATTATTTAAAATTTAAAATTAATTTTTTAATTTTATAATTAAAATCAAAAATTTTAATTTTGTTCAAAATAATTGTATTTTATTTGATAAAATTTTATCGGAAATAAATTGTTTTTCAAAAAAGAGGTTAAAAATGAATTTTTATGTTAATAAAAACAAATTATTGAATATTTTTTTAATTTTTTGGATATTTTTAGTTTGTGCGTTTTACATAAATATTAAAAATAATCAAGTTTTTGCTATAAAAGTGATACATCCAGACAGTATTTTTAAATTAAAAACAATCAGAAAAATAATTGTTTTAAAGTTAAACGATGAGATTCAAAAGCATGAATCGATAACCCTAAAAAATATAACAAAATCCGAAATAATTGAAAAAAAATCTTTATTAAATGCCAAAAAATTAAAAATAAAAAAATATGATTTTTTAAATCATTTAGCATCTATAAAAATAGAATAAATAATATTGTGAATCAAAATTTTTTATAAAAAAAATTATTTATTTTATAAAATTTAAAAATTTTTTAATATTTTGAATATTCTTTTGTAGTAACAATTATATTTTCGTAATATTTTTTAAATTAAAAAATTTTTGATAAATTAAAAAATAAAAGTTATTTTTATTTATCAACAATTTTATTAATTTTAATAAATTTAAAGTTATTAATTAATAACATTTCATTATTGATTAATATTTATTGTTGTTTATTTTATATAAATTTTCAAATATATAAAGTCTTTTTGATTATATGGATTATTTTATATTTGAAATTAAAATTTACCAATTAACACAAAAAAAATTAATCAAATATGAAAAAATAAGTTTTATATAGTTTAGAAAGATCATTAATATTTATGAATAAATTAAAATTTTTCCAAAAAAAACAGATTATTATAATTATATTACTATTGTTGATAATGGCAATTATCATTATTTTTTATAAAAAAATGGATAATATTGGTAAGGAAAAAATATTATCTACTTCTGTAGAGAAAACGTCTAAGCATGATGAAGAGCCAAAAAACAAAAAACTCACACCTCCTATTTTGCTTAATCAAAAACAAAATTTAATTAATGAATTAGAATCGGAAAAATATGCCGATTTTCAATTTAAAATTACATTATTAAATTCTCAAAAAGAAGAATTACAACAAAAAATAAATAATAAAAAAAACTTAATTAAAGAAAATAAGTTTATGACAAGAAATAAATTATTTAAACTAAGATGTAAACAGAAAAAATGGGCAGAGCAAATATTCAAAATCGAAACTGAAATTAAAAATTATGAAGATCAATGTAAAAGATTAATGGAATATTCAGAAAAAAATTAAAAATTATCAAGAAGAATTAAAAGAATAAAATAAATATCAAACACAAATATACAAAATACAAATAGTTTATCATTTAAAAGCTTTATATAGGATTATCCTTTTTAATAATGTAATTTAACCTTCAACAAGCTACTGTAACCGAGCAGTCCAGAGACTATCAATATACTTGATCCGTATTGGATAGTTTATCAATTAAAAACCTGGAATCTCACCATTAGTAAATGGTCACTTCCCCTAACGGATTAAGGTAGATATTTAGAGTAACTTGGAGAATCCTAAAAGCTAGTTATTAAATTAACTAATAATGAAATAAAAGTAATTAGGCTCAAGGATAAAGCGACTTTTTAGTAGTCGGAGGAGTAAAACTTAATTTGGAATAATTAAGTTAATCGCCCTCCCAAGATGAAGGTTAACGACCTTTATAGGGCGAAAGAAGTCAGTAATTTATTGCAACTAAAGTCCATTTAGTGTTCAAAAGAGGATAAATTATGGCAAGCCGGATGCTGGGAAACTTGCTTGTCCGGTTTAGATGGGGGCTGTTTGTAATAGATATCAAAAATACCAATTTTGATATTGAAACGAAAATATTCTATCCATATAATCTTATTAATAATTGAAAATTTTGATTAATTTCGTCTTTCTTGATATGGAATCAACTTTGTTTATAAAGTTTTTTCGATTATCTTTAAAAAAAGATCAACTTTAAAATTGATCTTTTTTTTGTTTATTGGCAGATTAATAAAATATTATTAGAAGTACAGCGTAATTTCTCTAATATTTTATATATTACCTTTTCAATAATATAAAATAATTTATATATAAAATTTTTATAACTCTTTTTGCATTTATAATAATAACCGGTTTATTCAATAAAATTAAAAAAAAATTTTTAAATATTAAATTAAATCATGAAATTATATTATTATGTGAAAATTAACAGTTAATCAATTTAAAAATAATGTTATTAATTTTATATTTGTTATTTCTGTTTATTAATAAAACTAATTATAATAATAAATAATGATTATTAAAATAATATTCGCTTTAACATTTATCATATAAATAGAAGTATATCTATATATCTTCTACAAGTTGTCTTTAAATAAATTTTTGTATATTAGCAAAAATTTAAAAACTACAAAAATTTTAAATCGAAAATATATCAAATTAAATGATTTACTTTTAAATGTAAAGAAGTATATATAAAATAATTCGAAATCGGATTCAAGAGTATTATATATGCGTGTATATTTTCCTGATAAACATAAAAATAAATTAATTGAAACTTTTATAATAATCTTTTTAATTAAAATATTATATAATATTAAAATTTATTGTTCATATATTGTTTATTAATATAAATAAAACTTTAATTTTTATTATTTTAGATTAATTAATAAGATCCATTTTTCATTAATAAAATTATTAATTATTTAAAAAATATTATTAAAAATAGGTACAATTATATTGTAAGTATTATTTATAAATTTTTTTAATTTATTTTTATTATTATTTATTATTAAAATTAATTAAGGAAAATTAATAAAAATATGATTTATTTAAAACAAAAAAACTTTTTATTAAAAACTAATTTATTGTTTTTATTTTTTGCAGGATTATTGTTTTATTATAATTCGAATAAGAATATTATTTTAGCCATGAATCACAATTTAACATATTATGATACGCCTAATTATTATACAAATTACAACGACCCATTACAAAATTTATTTTTCCAAGCAAATCAATTAAATCAAATAATTAGTAATTCTTTAGAAAATACAGAACATGCTCAATTATCTAATTTATTTAATCAATTAAGACAAATAAACGAACAAATAATAACTTATCAACAATTGCAATTAAAACAACAAAAAATTAAATTAATTAATTTAGAACTTAATTTAATACAAATAAAACAATTAGACCAAGAATATTCTGACATGAATCAAAAAATGTTTTCGATTTGTAACGATATGCAAACATCATATATTTCTTCATATCAGCTAGGATTATTACAAGATATTCAAATTAAAATGGCTGATAATCGAAAACAATTATTTAGTTTATTCTTTAATATATTATAATTAATTAATTTTAAATAATAAATTGAATCAAAAATATAAATTTTGGAACTAACATAATTTTGCTCTGATTATCCAATAGATCTAAATATCGTATTATCTAACCAATAAACAGTGATATGAACACTAAAAAGCTAAGAATGGTTTATTGGTTTATTAAGGGAAACAATAATAAATTACAGTTATTTTTAAAAGCAGGTTGCGACGAAGTAGTTATTCAAGAAGATGATGCCTCCACTGAATTATTCTAAGGGTAAACCTGAAATGACTTAAGAAACTAAGAAAATGTAATAAGCTAACCTATATCGCAAATTAATATAAGCGAATAGTCTATAGTCTATTAATATACTTGATTTGTATGGGATGGTTTATCAGCGAAAATCTGGAATCTTGTCACCAATAAATAATAAATGACTTCGCGCTGCGTCCCCCCAAAAGTATTACGATTAATAATTTGTTAATTATGATCAAGATCAACTTTCTTAGTTGATCTTTTTTTGTTTTTTTTAAATAAGATAATTAAAAATGACATTAGGAACAATTTTTGAACTAAAAAAAATATATCATTTTCAACTATATCAAAATTACTTTTTACTTTGCTAAAAATAAATAATTTTATTTTATTTAAATTAGTAGTTTTTTGATTAATTATATTAAAAAGAGAAATATTTCTATAATATTAGGTACTTGTTTTTTTAAAGTCATGATATAAAATCTTTTTGGAATATGATATAAATAAATTGGATTATGATTAAATTTTTTTCATTTAAATAGTAAAAATATTATGATATTAATATTGATTAAATTAAAATTAAAAAAATAAAATAAAAGTAAATCGATTTAAGAATTTATATTTATTTTAAAACAATTTAATTAAAAAAATAAATATTATATTAAAATTTTTTTCCAAAAAATTATTATTTTGCAATTTAAAAAAGAATATTATATTTTAAAATTATTCTAAAAACTATTATTAAATAGTTATTAAGTATATTTTATATTCAATCATAAAAATATTCATTTGTGTCTTGGATAATCAAAGACATAAATAAAAAAAATAAACAAAAACAAAAAAATTGAAGTTCAATAAAATAAAAATACTTATTCATCAAAGAAGATATAAAAATATGACTGGTTAAACGTTTATTATTTACGAAAATAGAATAAGTTTAAAATGAAAAATAAATGAATCAATAATTTTTAATTTAGCGTTTCATTAATATAATTGTATAATAAAGATTGAGTGTAAACTTAAAAAACATTTAATAAAAAATAATATATGTTAAAATAAAAAAATTATCGTTTTTTAACTAAAATTAAATTTTATTTTCTGGTTTTTTAATTAACTTTTTTTGTTATTTATGATTTGTTAGAAATATAATATATTAAAAAATTTTTATTATATAATGATTTACTTAAAATAATATCATTTGTTTAAAAAAAATTTTTAAAATTTATTATTATTTTTTTGAAATAGGGAAGCCAATTATGAGTAATAAATATTATTTTTTTGTCCAATTAATTTTCTTAAATAAAAGATCCTCATCTGAGGATTAAAATAAGATAAAAAAAGAGGTTTTTTGAATTAAATGATTAAATTAAAACAACAATTATTTTTATTACCATCATTTTTATTTATTTTTTTAGGATTATTATTGATAGCTAATCAGAATCAAGTTATAGCTATGTATTCGGGTAATTCTGAAACAATTGATCAAAATCTAAGTAAAAAACATTTAAGTATTGATGAACAGATATTAAAAATTAAAAATTTAATTGATATAAATAAACAACAAATAATATTTATAGAACAAAAAATAAAAAAATTACCAGACGAAAATATTCAAGGTAATATACTTTATGAATTAAACCAAAATTTACTAAAATTAATGGAGTTTACTATAAATCATAATAAAGCTTTACAAATAATAATCATAGAACAAGAAATAAAAAAATTATCCGACGAAAAGGTTAAAGAGAATATACTTTTTGAATTAAATAAAAATTTACTACAATTAATTGAGCTTACTACAAGTCATAATAAAGCTTTAGTCATAAATTCGAATAATTTTGAAAAAAGTGATTCAAATTTAATTGAAAATAATCCAACTAATGAAGAAAAAATATTAAAAATTCAAAATACCATTCATAAAATAAGATATCGTATGATAGAAATTGAACAAGAAATACAAACATTACCAGATGGCAACGATAAAAAAAATATTCTTTGTGAATTATATGAAAATTTAATACAATTGATCAATTATAATGAACAAGAAATGAAAATGCAAACAATTTTATCAGAATTAGGATTCATAAAATGAAAAAATATTAAAATCTTTTTTTAATTATCAATCAAAAAACCTGGAATCTCACCATTAGTAAATGAAGTAATACCAGAATTACAAGAAAGATTCATTTCACATTTAAATTCAAATTATAACAATTTATATAATGCAATTACTGAAGAAATGATTATAGATTTAAACAATAAAATTAAGGATTTAAAATTATATGATTTTGTTATTGAAAAAATAGCTCAAAAATCAAAAAACCAACTTGATTTAAAATTATATCATCCAGCATTAAATTTTTCTATTCAGGCAAAATTCGAGAAAAAATTCAATTTAAAATTAACAAATTTAGAATTAGATGATTTAATTAATGAAACAATTCTAAGATTAAAGAAATACATCGATTTACAATATGATAGTAATGATTCAGAGCTTATTATAGAAAAAGAAAATGATATTATTATCAATGAATTAAAAGAAAAAATTAATGCGTACATAAAAGATGATTTAATATTAAATAATTTCATTAAACAATATTCATTTATAAATAGTGAAGCACAAAGTATTTACGAAGAATTTTGAAAATAATTAATAAAATATTTATTGTTGTTAATATTATAAAAAAACATATTTATTAATCCAAATACTCCCTTGCAGGAGGGAGTTTTTGGTGAGATAATTTTTTTTATTTATAACTTTTTTGATTCATATTATTATAAAGATTTTAGGGTATTAAAGAGGCCTAAATATCATGTTATTTTATTAATAAATTTGTGTAATAAAAAAATAAAGGAGTATGTATAAATAGTGAATTTTGTAAAAAATATTTTAAAAAATACTTTGTTAATGGCCCAAATTAGTGCAGCTATGTTAGGTTTTAAAACGATAGATTTGTTCCAGGATGAAGTAAATGCCCAATTAGCACCTTTAAAACGAGCATTAAAATTCTTTTATACAAAAAGAAAATTAAACGAAACTTTGGAAATAATTAATTTATCTCCTCGTGAAATATATATAATATTAAATGAATTAAATAAAGAAGATATAAATAATTTATCACCGAAACAAATATATCAAATATTAAAAAAACAAACAAAAGACAAAATGTTAAATGTATCTGAGGAATGGGAAAATATAAATAATATTATAAATAATGCTGATTATGAAACTATAAAAAAACTTCATTTTATTTTTGTTAAATATAAACTTTATAATGATGAAAAAATACTATTAAATAAAATTTTGCGAATTATAAATTTATCGCCGCAACAAATATATATAGCATTTAATAAAAACAATATAGATAATTTATCATTACAAAAAAAAGATGAAATGTTAAATTTAAGTACCGACTATACAATGTCTGAAAATATAGATAATATAAATTGGGAAACAATAAATGATATTATAAATGATGCTGATTTTGAAACTATAAAACAATGGAATTTAAGATTTGGTAGATATTATTACAATAATTTATACCAAAAAAATAATATATTTAATAATTAAAGCAAGAATCTCTTATACAAAGAGAGTATATTATAATGAAGTTTACACCCCCCTCCTCAATATTTATTCATTGTGATATCATTAACCAAATTTATTATTTGGTGATAATATTAAGAAATTATTTTTTATTTGTATCGGAGGATATATTTTTATTTATAACTATTTGCATTTTAGAAAGTTAAAAAAATTTAATTTTGTAAAAGGATATAGTTAACTCATTAAATTATTATAAATAAGTTTACAAATCATAAATCAATTAAATAGAATAGTTATCATGGCAAAACAGATTTAAATCCACAGATCGCCAAAAAAGATCAAGAAATACATGGTTTAACTCGAAAAAAATTTAGAAACTGATAAAAATAATTTAGAAACTGCTAAAAATAAAGTCATCGGTATCGGGAATAAATCATTACAACTAGATATCAAGCTATCTCGGATTTAACTGAAGCTAAAAAAACTTCTGAATCTTATGCAACAAAACAAAAATATATTTTACAAAAGAATGTTAAAAAAATATATTTCTATAATAAAATATCTGAACAACAATTAACTTTCTCTAAAAAAAATTATTAACTTAATGGAAACAATATTTAAAAAATCTTTATTTGATTAATAATCAAATATGGAAATTATTATTCCCACAATATAGTAGAATGTACTTCATAATTATTTTATGCGTAATAAATATTTTATTTTACTTCTTATTAATTAAGAATTTTAAATCATATTAATGATAATAATAAAAAATTCTAAACAAGATTAATTATTTAATTAGATTTTATTTAGTAAATAAATATTTTATGGAAAAATAAATAATGTTTATTGCAAATCATTATATTATGTAGAAGATTAACTCACCCTGCTCTAAGAGTATTAAAATTAATAATCTGTTAATTATGATCAAGATCAATTAAGAAAGTTGATCTTTTTGGAAAAATTTTTAATTTATATCTTTGCTTTTTAACTAAAGAAGATTTATTTCCAAAAAAGTGTTGGACTTAATTAAAGATTTAAATAATTATTCAAGATTGAGGTTATGATTTCCTAGCTTATGCTCAAAAAAACTGTATATTAAAAAAAGTGATTACCAAAACCATTCATAAAATTACTTGTTTCTTTGTAATCAGTTTTTGGAAAAATGCTTATTATCAATTATTATTTTGATATTTGTTACAATTTAATTATATTTTTTTTATAAATAACCAAAAAAATTTTAATTTTTTAATATATTTGAAAAAAGTTAAATTAATTTTTAGAATTTTTAAAATTTAATTTTTATTAAAAAGATTTACAATTTTGTAAATTAAATTTCTTTAATAAATAATTAAAATTTTTTGATAATTATATTTATGCTGTTGATAAATACTGTTGATAAATCATCAAAAATAACTTTTTTATCTTGATAAAATAAAATTTTATTAAAATTAAATTCTTATTTCAAAATGAAGAAAATTTTTTTATGATCAAAATAAAAATTATATTATTTTATTATTTTAATAATTAATAAACAACTAACGAGTGGTGACACAATGTTATTATTAAGAAGAGGATAAATTATGGGTCATTCGGATGCTGGCAAATTTGTTTTTTTTGATTTAGATAGGGGGCTATTTGCACTTTTTATAATAAATATCAGAAAACAAATTATAATAAAAGATCAAAATGCAAATATTTTATTTATATAAATAAATTTTAATTAAAATTTATTTGTAATAAATATTATTTTCAAATGAAAATTTCAGTTAATAATTGTATAATAATAGTAAGTATTTTATATATTCATGAATTAAATTAATGTTTTAAATTTTACTTCATACAATAAAAATAATTGAATTTATAACTAGAAAGAACATTAACTGAATGCATTTAAAGAAAAAATTTTCCAAAAAATTTATAATTATTATTATTTTTACTTTAGGATTAATTATTTTAATGATTAATAATAAATTTAATGAGCAAGAATCATGGTTTGATTATAAAGATTCTCAAAATTCTCATAATAATCAAGAAGAACTTCGTAATAATCAAGAAGAACTAACAATTTTGGAATCAAAATCCGGTTTTGGTTCGAAAAATCATTTTAGTTATGGCATAAATAAAATTAAAATCACTTCAGCACGATTTAATAATATAAAAGATTATATTTTAGAAAATACTGATAATATTCCTGATGATTTAACGTCAAGAGAAATGTACGAAATAAATTCAATTCGTAGTAAATATAAACAAAATTATCAATTTTTAAAAAATAAAAAATCTTATATTGATAAAAATAAAGCAGAACTTAATAAATATTTTGATGTTTATTGTAAATTTAGATCTTTAAAAGAGCGTTTTAAAATGTTAGAAACAAAAATATATAGTCAATCTTTACAAATAAATGAATTGAAACCAAATTTTAAATTGGAATCTTTTTTAAATGAGAATAAAAATAATAATAATTTTGTTAAATCTAATAAAGATTTATTAGAGGATATAAAATCATCAATTCATGCAATTGCAGTTCATAATCCTTATAGGGCTGCTAGATTAGAACAAAAACTTTTACATCAAGAAAAAGTTAAATCCGAATGGATATGGTTAAATGAAGATAATTATCCTGACAAATCTCAAAAAATAGATTTAACTCAAAACGATATATTATCATTTATTAATGAAATATCACTTATTAAATCAAAAATTACTAAATTAGAGCAAGATTTGTTTGAACAAAGACTAATTATCAAAAAACTTTCGCAAAATCAACAAATAATAACTGAAGATTATGAAGAAAACAATCGAAAATATCAACAAGTAATTATCTCGGATCTTAAATGTTTATATGATATTACTTAATTATAAGAAAAAGTTTCGATATACTAATATAAAAGATTTTTTTATTTGATATCTATTCAAATGAGATTAAATTTATTAGTTCCAAGAATAAAGTGATTTTTTAGTATTCGAAGGAGCAAAAATTTATCCGTAAGGATAATAAAAATAATCTGAGTACCTGATGAAATATGGATTTACAATATGGAGGATATTTAGCTCAACAAATATCTCAAATAATAATTAATGAAATACAAGAAAAATAAAAAATAAAATTTTTATTAAATAATAAATTAACCGAGAAAATATTAATTTCTCGGTTAATTTTATTTAATATGCGGACAATATAATATAAAGAATCATATCTATTATGAATAAAAATTGTCAATTTGAAATTGCCATTATTTTGATTAAATATTTTTTAATAAATTGTAATAATTTCTGAATTAATTTAAATTATGATTATTTCTAATCATATTGTATTGATGTCTCAATAAAATTAAATAATAAATTTAACCAACCATAATGGTTTATTATTTTTTATCATATTTTTCAACCTCTATTTTAAAATTTTTAATTTTAATAATAATTAAAAATTTTAACATTCTAAGATACAGTTACATTGTTAAACTTGATATTTTAATATATTTATATTTAATCTAAATAAAGTTATTCTTTAATTTTTATAATTTTTAAAAAATTAAATTTTTAAAAATTATAAAATAAGATCTCGATAAGAATCGAAATTAGTTTATTTACAGACCAAACAACCCCTGTTTATATCAAAAAAGAGGAAAAAATAATCTTATATATATTAATTTAAATTTAAATATTCCTATTGCTTCCGAGACAATTTCTTAATATGAATATTGATAGATTTCGCTATATAAAGGTGATTAACATTATGCGGCGATTAATCATCTGGAATAACTACTTTATCACAATCCGCTTTTAAGAACTGCTGTAATTAACTATTCTTTCATGGAATGAACCATTATTATCCTTTTAGTGTTTATCAGCACTGGTGATTGGTTAGGATAATTGAATATTTAGTCCTCTCTTGATTATAATTAAATTCCTTAATGTTATTTAATAATTCAACATAAATAAAATTAAAATTTAGAAAATAAATTTTTATTATGATAAGATAATAAAAAAATTATTATTTTTCTTTATGTTCCCAAAAAATAAACATATTAACAGAATTATTAGCCATATATTTTAATTCTTCTAAAGAATATTTATCATCTTCATCATCTCTAGTGCTTTCATCAAAAAAAACACCTAATAAATTTGTAGGTGGATTTTTAATTTTCCACATAATACAAAATTCTGCTACAGTACTGTTATAACAAGGACATGTTTGATTAAAATCAAAGTATTGCGCAAATGAAGGATGTGTTTTTAAAACATTAATATTACTTACAGTTACATTAACAATTCTAGTTCCTTGAATGATTTCTTCTTGCGATGGCGCAGCCATAATAATATTATTTGGATTATAAATTTTCATTAATGTTAATAAAATATACGGATAGATTAATTGCGTTTTATTCAGCGATTTATCTTTGCTGTTTTATTTACAATCAGCCCCCGTCCAAACCGGACAAGCAAGTTTCCAAGCATCCGGCTTTCCATAATTTACTCTCTTTCGA
>NZ_JAOSIS010000010.1:0-17492 GCF_030586915.1 'Vigna radiata' phytoplasma | reverse complement strand
AATTTCAAAATTTTATACGCCTGACGAGTATCTTCAGCCAAAATATAATCTACCTGTTTTAGAATATCTAAAGCTCTAAAAGTTAAATCTGACATATTACCTATAGGAGTAGCAACTAAATATAAAGTGGCTTTTTTTTCCTGAAAAGTTTTTTGAGTATATAACATAATTCATATCCATTTTAACTATTCTTTTTTTTAATTTCTAAAATTAAAGCTAACCAACAAAATTTATTTTCCATTTTTAAGCTAATAGGTTCTAAATCATTAAAAATTTTTAACCAATGAATAATCTCTATTTCAGATAAAGAAATTAAATAACTTATTTTAAATAAATCATTTGGAAATATATTTATTGATTTGTTTTGTTTTTTATAAAGCAAATCTAAAAAAAATTTACTTAATATAAATAAAAAATCACTAAAAAAATAATCATAAGTAATCAAATTAAAAGTTTTATTTAATAATTCATTAGAAAAAAATTTTTTATGAAAATTTTCTAAAAAAATTAAAAAAAATTTTTTTAAATTAAATAAATAATGCTTATTGATTAAATAAATTTCTTGTTTATTGATTTCTTTCAATAAATTAAACAATATTTTATCTAAAATATCTTTTTGCAAATCTGGAGTATCAGATAACAAAGATTCAACACAGGGATGCCAACATAATATTTGAGCTCTAGAAACAATAGTAGGTAAAACTAAATTACGATCTTCAGTTATTAAAATACCTAAAATATTTTCATTTATAGGATTTTCTAAAAAATATAATAAACTATTAGCTGCATTGTAACTTATCTTATCTATATCTTCGATAACATAAATCTTTTTTTTTTGCATTAAAGAAGTTTGCGTAAAATAATTAAACATTTCTAAGATTTGTTCTTTACCTACAGAAATATTTTTATTATAACGCAAATAATAAAAATTAGGATAACTATTTTCTGAAATCATTTTTTTTAAATTATCAGGTTTAATTTGATCTGTCTGTAAAAATTCATAAACCAAATCTATAATGAAGGCGTATTTTGTCGATGTATTATAAGTAGTTTCAATCAAATATAAATGAGATAATTTTTTATCACGTATTAACATTCTAAAATATTCTATTAGATAATTATCAGACATAATCTTTATATATTTAACCCAAATAATTCACGCAATTTTTCCAAAATAATTAAATGTACTTCTTTAACAGAAAGATTATTAGTATTAATTTTAATAATTCTTTTAGAATATCGACGACAAAGCCTTAAATAACCTTTTCTAATTTGTTGGTGCCAAAAAAGTTTTTGAGTGTCAAAACCTTCTAATTTACTTTTATTTCGAGCATATAATCTTTTTAAAATTTGTTTAGGTTCTAAATCTAAATAAAAAGTAATATCGGGTAATAAATTATAAGCTAAATAATTAATTTGCTTAATAAATTTAATACCTAATTTCCTCACATAACCTTGATAAACAAAAGAAGAATCTAAATAACGATCACAAATAACAATTTTATTATCTGACAAAGCCGGTTTAATAACTTGTTGAAGATGTTCTATTCTATCTGCTGCATATAATAAAGCTTCTGTAGCAAAATTAATTTTATTATGCGTATTAATTAAAATTTGTTTTATTGTTTTAACTAAATCATAACCACCGGGTTCTCTAGTCATAATAACCGGATATTTATTTTTAATAGTTTTAAATAAAGATAAAACATGAGTTGTTTTGCCTACACCATCTCCACCTTCAAAAGTAATAAACATAAATTTTACCCTTAACTTTCGAATTAAAATTAAAAAATAATAAATTTAAATAAAACAAATAAAACAATTAAATAGAATTATATTTTTTTATTATAAATTAAATAATAAAACTACAAAACAATAATAATAGATGAAAAAATAATATTAAATAATCAATATAATTCATAGAATAATAAGTTAATTTAGTACGCGGAGCTCCCAAAATATAACCTCGCGACTCCATAGCGTTAGCTAAAATAGAAGATTTTTTAAAAGAAAGAACAAAAATAGGTATCAATAAGGCAATAAGATAATAAATTTTTTTGAAAATATTTTGAGTATTTAAATTAATACCTCGAGAAGTTTGCGCTTTTATAATTTTTTGAGACTCAAATAACAAAAAAGGTATAAACATATAAATTAAAGATAATAACATAGTAAAAGTTTCTAAAGGAAAATGAATTTTTTTAAGAGGTTTCAAAATTAACTCTAATCCATCATTTATTTCCATAAAAGAAGTAGTAAGAGAAAATAAAGTAAAAATCAAAAAAATCATCAAAATACGTATAATAACGAAAAAAGTTTTCCATATATAATTCGGAGATAAAAATAACATTTTTATATCACCGATAAACCAACCTCTAGAAAAAAATAAACTAGGCAATAAAAAATTAATTAACAAAAACACATAACTGTACAAACCGCTCAAAAAATAATATTTAAAAACAAAAAATAATAAAACAATTAAAAACCAAATATAAAATTTATCCCACATTAAAATTTTAATGTCATCATAAGCTTTAGACATAGTTGATAAATTAAAGATTAAACTTAATATAATTAACCAATTCAAATGCGAAATATTTTTAATTAATTTTATCCATGAATAATTGGTTTTTGTAAATAACCAAAATACCAAAAAAAAATTAAAAATTAATATCACTATATAAAAAAAATTCTTAAACCAATCATTATGTATAAAATCTGATGTAAAACTTAAACCTAAAATAATTTTTAACCAACAAATAAATACAAATATTTTAACAGCAGGATGAATTGAATATAAAAAAAATCTATTACGATATGAAATTAAATTATTTTTATAATGTTTTACTATCATATCATTAAATCCCACCTAGATAAACTTTACGTAAATAAGATAAACATTCCTCTTCAGAATAAACCGGACGAAAAGGAATGTTTAGAGATTTTTCGATTAATTTTAAAATACGAAAGGTTTGAGGTTCATATAAATTAAATTTTTGCAATTCAAAATTTTTAAAAAAAATTTCTTTAGAATTATCAAAAACAATATTACCTTTTTCCATAAAGATCACGCGAGTAGCGTATTGAGCTACTAAATTCATATCATGAGTAATACAAACAATTGTTTTTTTTTCCACTTGATAAAGATATTGAAAAATATTAATTATATCGAAATAACCTTGAGCATCTAAACCTCTAGTTGGTTCATCCGCAATAATGATCTGTGGTTCCATAATTAAAATCCCAGCAATAGCAACTTTTCTTTGTTGACCACCAGATAATTTAAAAGGCGAAGTATTGAGAAAATTACTATTTATTCCTACTTTATTTAAAATTTTTATAGCTTTTATTTGTAGTTCAGAAATTTTTATATTTTCAGAAGTTAAAGCAAAAAGAACATCTTTTAAAACAGTAGATTCGAATAATTGATATTCAGGAAATTGAAAAATTAAACCTATTTTACGTCTTAAATTAGTTAAAATTGTTGAAGACGTTTTATCATTAATTATTTTATCAAAAATCTTCACTATACCTTTTGTAGACAATAACAAACCATTCATTATTTGTACTAATGTAGATTTACCTGAACCTGTAGGACCAACAATAGCAATAAACTCTTGGTTTGTATTAATAGATAAATTAATTTTGTTTAAAGAAAAAATGTCATCTTTATTATATGTAAAACTTACATCTTTAAATTGTATTGCCATAAAAAATCCTTTAATTTAGACAAAATAATAGGCGGGTTTTGTAATTGATTAAAATCCTGTTGCAATTGGTAATAAAGTTTTAAAGATAAAGGCAAATTGATGAAATTATTTTTTAAAAATATCTCATCTTTCATAAAGTTAACAGGTGTATCTTGTTTTAAAAGATTACCTTTTTGTAAAAAAATAATTTCATCACTTTGAAAAGCAAATTCCCAATCATGAGTAATAATGATTAAAATTTTATTATCAGTTCTATGAATATCTTTAATAATATTATTAACTTCTTTAGTTCCTTGTGGATCTAAAAAAGATGTAGGCTCATCAAAAATTATAATTTGCGGATCCATAACTAAAACAGATGCGATAGCTACTAACTGTTTTTGACCTCCAGACAATTCTTGAGGATTACAATCTAATAAATGTAAAATATTTAATTTTTTAGCAATATTAAAAATCTTTTTTTGCATTTCTTCGCGAGATAAATTTTGATTTTCTAATCCAAAGGCGATATCATGTTTTACATCACAACCAATAAATTGATAATCAGGATTTTGAAAAATAATACCAATACGAGAACGTAATAAAAATAAATTTTCTTCTGTTAATGCAATATTATCAATAATCACTCGACCTTTTTGAATGGGCAATAAACCAACTAAAATTCTAGCTAAAGTAGATTTACCCGAACCATTACCGCCTATAATCGAAATCCATTTTCCAGAATTAACACGAAAATTTAAATTTTGTAAAATTTCATCATCTTTATAACTAAAATACAAATTTTCAACAATAATCATAATCTACCTTAATAACTCGAATATTTTTAATCTCTATTATATTTGAAAATATTTAATAAAATTAAAAATTATTAAAACATAAAATATAATAAAAAAATATCAAAAATATTTAATTCAAATAAAACGAATAATAGCCATAGGAGCTGAATCGCCACGACGAAATTCAGTTTTAATAACACGTGTATAGCCGCTTGATCTATCGTTATATTTCGGAGAAATTTCCTTAACTAATTTACGCAAAATTGTTTGATTATTACTAAATTTTTGATTAAAAAATAAATTTAAAGCTCTTCTATGATTAGATAAATTTGATGTTTTTGTTAAATTAATAACTTTATCCATAATACGACGTAACTCTTGAGCTTTTGATAAAGTAGTAGTTATCTGTTCAGCTATCACTAAACTAGATACTAAATTTTTCAATAAAGCTTTTTTTTGAGATTTATTACGTCTTAATTTGCTAAAACTCATAATATAACATTTATCCTCTTTTCGTTAAATTGTTTAGTTTATTCTGATTTATTTAACATACCAAAATGCAAATCTAAATTCTTCATTTTTTCTTTAAGTTCTTCAAAAGATTTTTTTCCTAAACTACTTAATTTAGTAATTTCTTCTTCTTGGTGACTAACTAATTCTCGAACAGTAAAAATTTTCGATTTTTTTAAACTATTTAATAATCTAACTGATAATTCTAATTGTTCAATTTTAAAATCTAATGCATGATTATGATGAGATTTTTCAGGTTCTTGAATAAAATTAATCTGTTGAGTTTCTTCTGATAATTCCACTAAAACAGCTAAATGATCTAATAAAATTTTAGCTGCTAAAGCTAAAGCTTTTTTAGGAGTAATAGCACCATTAGTTTCAATTTCTAAAATTAATTCTTCTTTATTACCTAATTTTGATTCTACATGAAAAGTACTACGAACAATAGGAGTATATATAGAATCTATAGCGATAACACCAAATTCGCCGCGGTTATAAATTTTATTTTCTTCAGAACCTTTATAACCAATACCTCGACGGACAGTTACTTCCATTTTCAATCTTGCATTTGAACTTAAAGTTGCTATTAAATGAGATGGATTAATAATTTTAATACCCGCAACAGGTTTAAAATCAGCGGCTGTTACTTCTTTAGGGCCTGTTACATCCATTTCTAATTTTTGTTCAAAATCTTCTATAGAATTATAATCAGAACTTAAAATAACCCCTTTTAAATTAAGTAAAATAGTCATTACATCTTCAGTAATACCTTCTATAAAACTAAACTCATGTTTAACACCTTCAATTTTAACATTAACAATAGCGATACCAGGCAAAGAAGAAATTAAAATTCTTCTTAAAGGTGTACCTAAAGTATTACCATAAGTCGAAGATAAACATTGAATAATAAAACGACTACAATTAGAATTAGAATTTTCTTCTTCTTGAATTTGCATTATAGGTTTTAAAAATTGTAATTTTTTCATGTCAATATCCTTTTTTATCCACGAGGGCGTTTACGAGGTCTACAACCGTTATGAGGAACAGGAGTAGCTTCTTTCAAACACGAAACAAATAACTCCGCATCTTGCAAAAGTAAAACAGTATCGCGAGCAACACCAATACCATTAAAACGAACTTCTACTTGTTTGGCGCCATAATTTTTAGTGGCTATTTCGAAAACACTTTTGGCAACTTGTTGAGCAGCAAATAAATTACTTTTACGAGTCCCATGGAAACCTAACATACCAGCACTCTTTTGTACAATAGTATTACCTTGTTCATCTGTAAAATTAATAATAGTATTATTAAAACTAGTTTTTATATGAATAATTCCCACAGGAACATTTTTTTTAACTTTTTTATCTTTTTTGATTTGTTTTTTTGAAGACATAAATTAAATTATCCTCTTTTTTTGATATTATTTTTTTTAACTGAATCAGCAAGATTTATTTGCCGATTTCGTCTAGATGTTTTAGCATTATTACGAGTATTTTGACCTCTTGCTGGCAAACCCAAGTTATGCCTTCTACCTCTATAAGAATTAATAGATATTAAATTTTTAATATTCATTAAAGAAAGTTCTCTCCTAAGCAAACCTTTTTCGTTTAATTTATTAATTTCTGTTCTAATAGCGGCTAATTGAGATTCTTGCAAATCTTTTACTCTAATATTTGCATCAATATTAATTGATTGTAAAATTTTACGAGATGTTTTGATACCTATACCATAAATATAAGTTAAACCAATCAAAATACTTTTAGTACCAGGAATATCTGCTCCTGCAAGTCTTAACATTTATAATATACTCCTTTCTGTATTAACCTTGTCTTTGATTATGACGACGTTGCTTTTTATTAATAACAAACACTTTTTTATTACGTCGAACAATAATATCATCATCACTACGTTTTTTTACAGATGCACGTACTTTCATAATTTAGATTCCTTTACACTTTACAATTTATAATTTATAACGATATACAATACGGCCTATATCTTTAGAATCTGAACTAAATTCTACCTTTACTTTATCGCCTAAAGAAATATGAATATTATTTTTGCGTATTTTACCCGAAATACAAGCTATTATATTTTTTTTATTAGGCAATTCCAATTTAAATTTAGCACCGGGTAATGTTCCAACAACCGAAGCATCTATACTTATTTTTTCCATATAATAGTCTTAATAACCCCTTATTACAAATTTATAATGTTAAAATTTCATAACCTTTATCAGTAACTAAAATAGTATGTTCAAAATGAGCACTTAAACTATTATCTTTACTAACTGCCGTCCAACCATCAGGAAGTATTTTAACTTCTTTACTACCTAAAGTAAACATTGGTTCGATGCAAAAAGTCATACCTGGCACTAATACGTAATCTTTTTCAACAAAATTAAAATTAAAAATATAAGGTTTTTCATGTAAAGATTTACCAATACCATGACCAGAAAAACTTTCAATAATACCATAACCATTTAAAATACCTATTTTAAAAATAGCATTTGAAATATTTGATATTCGGTTGCCCGGGTAAACTTGTTCAATACCTTTATACAAAGCTTCTTGAGTATCTTTCAATAATTTAATGGTTTTATCAGGAATATCACCTATAGCATATGTCCACGCAGCATCTACAAAATAACCCTGATATTTAATCCCTAAATCTATAGTTATGATATCACCAGTTTTTAAAATCTCTTTGTCAGAAGGTACTCCATGAACTATCGCATCATTCACAGAAGTACAAATATATCCTGGAAAACCATCATAATTTTTAAAAGCAGAAATAACATCATATTCTTTTATAAATTTATTAGCTAATAAATCTAATTCTCCTGTAGAAATACCTTCTTTTAAAAAAAAAATCAATTTTTTCTTAATTTGGGATAAAATTTTTCCTGCCATTTTCATTATAGCGATTTCATCTTTTTTTTTAACGAATAACATAATATAATTGATTCCATTTTGTATATTTTAATAAAAAAACTTTATTCCATGAAATTACTAAATAAAACATTTAATAAAATTAAAATAATTTATTATATAATTTATCAACATTAGTGCTAGTTGTAATTTTTTGTACAATTTCAATAGCTACACCAACCACAATTATAAGACTAGTTCCTCCTAAATTAAAAGTAGAAAGACGATCTGATTTATTAAATAGCAAGAAATTAATTATATCAGGTAAAGCAGCTAACATTGTTAAAGAAAATGCTCCCATAAGAGTCACTTTAAACACTTTTTGTGTAATTTTATACACAGTCTCTTGACCTGGTTTAACTCCATCTAGATAAGCATCTTGTTTAGATAAATGATTAGCAATCTCATGAGGATCTAACATAATAAAAACAGAAAAAAACGAAAATAATAAAATTAATACAAGATAAATAAAAAAACCTAAACCTAAATAATAATATTGTGATTCTTGTAACTGACGAGTAAATTTTTTAAAAGCATTATCTTCCGATAAAAAAGCGCCTATAGTTGGCAAAATATTAAGAAAAGTATTAGCTAAAATAATAGGTAAAATACCGGAAGTATTAATTTTTAAAGGTATATGGTTTTGAATTTTATCATGTTTTTTATGTGTAGCATAATTAATAGGAATTTTTAAATAAGAAGAGCATAAAATAATTGTTAAAATCAATAAAATTAAAAAAGATAATGAAATTAAAATTTTTTTGCTTAAACTAAAAACATTATCATTTAACCATAAATATTTAAAACTTTTAGATAAATTTTCACTTATACTTATAACTATAAAAATAGAAACTCCATTACCTATACCTTTATTAGTAATTAGATCAGATAACCAAATACAAATAAAAGAACCAACAATTAAAAAAAATACTACTTGTAAAACTAAAAATTTTTGTTGAGCAATATCAAACATTCTAGAGCGAATAACAGAGGATAATCCTTGTCCTAAAGCTATTATTAAAGTAAGCAATCTAGTAATAAAATTAATTTTGTACTTACCAATAGAACCTTGTTCATTCCATTCTTTTAAAGATGGAAAAATTTTACTAGCAATTTGTATAATAATAGAAGAAGTGATATAAGGCATTACCCCTAAAGATAACAAATATATAGGCATATAACTATTAAATATAGAGATATCTCTTGATAATGCTTTTTGGATCTGCGAAAATCTTAAAATATTAAGAGGTATACATGGAATGTATATTTTTAAACCAATTACATAAATAAAAATAATAAATAAAGTTAAAAAAATTTTATTTATAATATGTCGTTTATCTTTAATAAAGCTTACTAATATTTTCATTAAAATTTACCTTTTTTATTTTATTTTATACAACTTTAATTTTCCCTCCGGATTTTATAATAGCTTCTTCCGCTTTTTTAGAAAATTTGACAGCTTGTACTATTAATCTTTTAGTTAAATTACCTTTGGCTAAAATTTTAATTAAATCATTATTTTTTTTAATGATTTTATGTTCTGCTAATAATTGAGGAGTCACCAAAGTATCATTTTCAAATTTTTCTAAATCTTCAATATTAACTAAAGAATATTGTTTTTTATTAAAGTTATAAAAACCCTGTTTCGGAATACGTTGAAAAAAAGGAGTTTGACCACCTTCAAAACCTATACGCGTTTTTCCACCAGAACGAGCTAATTGTCCTTTATGGCCGCGACCGCAAGTTTTACCTAATCCGCTACCAGGACCTCTTCCTAAGCGTTTAATACTCTTACGCGCTTTATAAACAGGCTTCAATGCGTTCAACATACAATTAACAACTCTCCTTTCTTATTTAATAAAAAATAATCAATTATATAATTAAAATTTTTAATTAATTGAAACTAAATGTTTAATAATTTTTAACATTCCGCGTACTACGGCTTTTTCTTCTTTAACAACAATTTGATTAATCTTTTTAAGCCCCAAGGCATGAGCTGTTTTTATTTGTTTCGGAGTGCATCCGATTAAGCTTTTGCATAATTTAATTTTAATTTGATTCATTTAGCAATTCCTCGAATACGATTTTGTAACGAAACACCCCTAAGTTTTTCTGCATCCTGTATAGTTTTTAATTGCTTAAGACCGTTAACTGTAGCTCTCAAAACGTTAATATGCGTGCGTGAACCAAAAGTTTTTGTAATAATATCGGTAATTCCTGCTAATTTAAAAATTGATCTTGCTGCTGTTCCTCCTGCTACAATACCTGTACCTTTGGAAGCTGGTTTTAAAAAAAATTTAGTAGCTCCAAAACAACCTATAATTTCGTGAGGTATAGTAGTACCATTTAAAGCAACACAAAATAAATTTTTTTTAGCTTTCTCAACAGCTTTTTTAATAGCTTCTAAGACTTCTTGAGCTTTACAAGAAGCGAATCCGATATTACCCTTTTGATCGCCTACTACAACTAAAGCAGAAAAACGAAAACGACGCCCACCCTTAACAACTTTAACAATTTTACTAATTTTGACTATTTTCTCTTCAAATGAAGAGAATTTTTTTTTATTAGATAATTCTCTTTTCATAAATGTCTCCATTTTTTTAAATAACTGAACATATTATTAAAAATTTAAACCTTCTGCTCGAGCAGAATCAGCTAAAACTTTAATGCGACCATGATAAAGATATCCGCCTCGATCAAAAACAACATTTTTAATACCTTTTGCCAAAGCTTTTTGAGCAATTATTTTGCCAATGTCCGAAGCTATCTTAGTATTAACAATATTAGCATGAATATGTTTACTATGAACACTACATAAAGTAATACCTAAATGATCATCAATAATTTGAACATAAAAATATCTATTAGAATAAGAAACATTTAAACGGGGTTTTTGCGAACTACCTACAATTTTTTTTCTTAAACGTAAATGACGTTTTCGCCTTAAAAGTTGAGAAGATTCTTTTTTAATCATAAACCGAATAAATTCCTTTTTTATTTTTTAGCACTCTTACCAGCTTTACGATGAATATAACCGCCAACATAATATATTCCTGTCCCTTTATAAGGTTCTGGTTTAGCAAGTAATATTAGTTTTGCAGCAAATTCACCTACTAATTGTTTATCAACACCTTTAATAGTAATTAAATTATTTTGTTTATTAACTTGTACTATTAAATTAGGATAAATATCAACAATAATATCATGAGAATAACCCAATTTAAAGACTAATTTATTTCCTTCTACTATACATGAATAACCTAAACCTGTAATTTTTAGCTCTTTAGAGAAAAAATGTTTAACTCCTTGAATCATATTATTCAATAAAGCTCTAGTAGTACCATGAATTTTCTTAGTAAAATTATTATTATTAGGTCTAGTAATAGTAATAATATTATCTTTTTTACTAATAACTAAGTTAGGGTTAAATTGAAATTCTAATTTTCCTTGCGAAGAGGACACCGAAACTTGATTATCTGATTTAATTTCCACCAAAACACCTTCCGGAATCGCAATAATTTTCCTTCCTACCCGTGACATAAAAAATTCTCCTTCATTAAAATAACTACCAAATATAAGCTAAAACATGCCCTCCAACATTCAATGATGAAGCTTCATAATCTGTTAAAATACCTCGAGAAGTAGAAATTAAAGCTATCCCAAAACCATTTCTCACTTTAGGAATTTCTTTAACTGAAACATACTTAGAAACTCTTTTTAATCCTTTGATAACACTTTCTTTAGTCTCTTTATTATATTTTAAATAAATAACGATCTTATTTAGTGCTTTATCTACAATAAAATTAGTGATAAATCCTTCTTTTTTAAGAACTTCTAACATTCTAATTTTTAAATTTGAACAAGGTACAAAAACTTCATCATGTTTCATTGCATTAGCATTTCTAATTCTTGTTAATAAATCAGCAATAGTATCTGTCATTACCATAATTTTATACTTGTACTTCCTTTTATATTTACCAACTCATTTTTATAATTCCAGGAATTTCACCTTTATTAGCTAATAAACGAAAATTAATTCTAGATAATCCAAATTTTCGCATATAACCTCTTGCTCTACCATCAATCTTATCTATATTTTTACAACGCACAATAGAAGCTTTAACAGGTAATTTAGCTAAACTTTGATAATCTTTTTTTTGTTTTAATTCTAATCTTTTACTAAAATATTTTAAAAATATTTCTTTTTGTTTTAAATTTTTAATAATTTTTGATTTCTTAGCCATATAATTATACTCCTATTTTTATTTTATCCTTTTAAAAGGCATGCCATAAAAATCTAATAATTTTTTAGCTTGTTGATCATTTTTAGCTGTAGTAACTATACAAATATCCATACCAAAATTTCTTTTTACTTGATCTAAGCTAATTTCCGGAAAAATAATTTGTTCTTTAATACCTAAATTATAATTACCTTTGCCATCGAAAGATTTTAAGGAAAGTCCTGAAAAATCTTTTATCCTAGCTAACACAATGTGAATCAATTTATTTAAAAAAAACTCTTTTCTATGACCTCTTAAAGTTACTTTTAAACCAATTATTTCTTTAGTTCTTAATTTAAAATTAGAAATAGATTTTTTGGCTTCGGTATTAATGGGGGTTTGGCCACTAATTAAAGCTAATTGTTGACGACAATCGGCTAAAAATTTAGCATCCGAAGCAGCTTTTCCTAAACCTACATTAATAACAATTTTTTCTATCTTAGGGACTTGCATAATAGAATGAAAATTAAAAATTTCTTTTAAAGCCAAAAAAGTATTATTTTTTGTATAATTATTGTTTTTATTGATTTCCATATTATTTAACCTTTTTTTATTCAAGTAATAATTGCTAAACCTGTTTTTTTAGAATAACGAATTTTTTTATCTGAATCAAAGCGAAAACCTACACGAGTCGGAACTTTTAAATTAGGATCAATTAAAGCCACATTTGACATATGAATAGGCATTTCTTCTTTGATAATTTGACCTTTTTTATCGTTATCATCAGCAGAAGTTTTATGCTTAATAGCAATATTTACGCCTTCCACTAAAACTTTTTGCTCTTTAAAAAAAACTTTTATTACTTTACCTGTACGAAAAACTTTTTTTTTACTTTCAGGATCTATAATATAACGATCTTTTCCTGAAATAATAGCTACTATATCACCTTTTTTTATATGCATTTGAATAACCTCATACTACTAAAACTTCCTCAGCTAAAGATATAAATTTAGAAAAATTATTTTTTTGAAAATTTTGATTTCTAATAGCAGGTCCAAAAATTCTAGTTCCTCTTGGAGTCATATCATCCTTAATCATAACAACTGCATTATCATCAAATTTAATATAACTACCATTTTTACTTTTAAAACCATGTTTAGTTCTTAAAATAAGAGCTTTAGAAATACTACCTTTTTTAATTAAGCTAGTAGTGGTAGTTTTTTTAACAGAAACTGTAACTAAATCTCCAATATAAGCATAACGTTTACCAGTATCTCCTGGAATACCAATTACTAAAACTTCTTTAGCACCACTATTATCTGCAACTTTTAAACGTGTATTAACTTGAATCATAAATCAGACACCTTTTTAACAGAACGTAAAATTTTTACTAAACGAAATCTCTTCAATTTCGATAAAGGACGAGTTTCTTCGATGGAAACCATATCGCCTATCTGAGCATCTTCGTTAGGATCATGAGCATAAAATTTACTAATTTTTTTAACACTTTTACCATATAATGAATCCTGTTTGTCATATTTAACAGCTACAGTAATAGTTTTAGACATTTTATCAGAAATAACAGTTCCCGAAAGTTTTTTTCTAACATTACGCATTTATATAATCCCTCCTTTTTTAATTTTTTAATTAAATAATCAATTAAAAATTAATTTTTAAATTAAAATGTTGTTAACATAAAATTTCAATTTATCCTATAAAGTTTTAAAAAATAATATTAACCGAAAATAATAAAAATTATAAATAAGTTTTTAATAATAATCTTTTAACAATCATTATGTAAATTTAATTAATCTCCGAAAACAAACAACAAACATGTAAGTGTCCAATATTTGTTCCTGATTAATATCTTAACCATTTTTAGATTAAATAAATCATTACTGATTTATTTTATCATGTTATTATGTCTTTTTTATCTTTTAATTTAAAACATCAAAATAATTTCATATTTAATAATTAAAGATTTAATATTAAGTAATTATATAATAAAATTTTAATAATTGGAACCATAATAATATATGTTTTCTTGAAATAAATAGTTTATTTATTTTTTTCTTTATTTTTTTCTTGAATAACAGTTTTTAAACGAGCAATATTTTTACGAATTTTACGGATTACAGAAGTATCTTTTAATTTGGATAATCCCGATTGAAAATGTTGTTCAAAATATTCTTTTTGATAATATTCAAGATTTTTTAAAATCTCATCAATGCTCATCTTACGAATTTCATTAATTTTCATATTAACTTCCCTTTGGCAACAATTTTAGTTTTAATAGGTAGTTTGTGCGAAGCCAATCGTAAAGCTTCTCTTTCGAATTTTTCTATATTATTTAAATCACGAACTTCAAACATAACAGTACCACGTTTAACAACAGCTACCCAATTTACTACATTACCCTTACCAGAACCCATTCGAACTAATTTTTTTTCAGTAATTGGTAAATTAGGGAAAATATTAATAAACACTTTACCTTCTCTTTTTAAATGACGAGTCATAGCTATACGAGCAGCTTCAATTTGGCGATTACTAATCCAATGACCTTGTTGAGCTACTAAACCATAGTTACCATTTAAAATTCTAGTTTGGCCTTTAGCCTTTCCTTCGTAACTTAAACGATGTAAACGACGATATTTAGTTTTTTTCGGCATTAACATAAAAAATTACCTCTTTTATTGAAGATTATTTATAGATAACTCATTATAAGTAACTATTAATATAAAAATTATTTATTTACTTGATTTTCTGGTTTTGAATTAGATATATTTTCACGAGATATTGTTTTAGAAATTTCCCGATCATCTTTAGGAGAATAATTACCATCACAAACCCAAACTTTAACACCTAATACCCCATGAATAGTTTTAGCGGCAACATATGCATAATCAATTTTAGAACGAAAAGTTCCTAAAGGCAAAATACCTTTAATAGTGGTTTCTGTTCGAGCAATTTCAGCACCACTTAAACGCCCTTTAAGACTAATCTTAATTCCTTTAACTCCCGCTTTTAAAGCTTTTTGAATATACATTTTTTTCACAGCTCTAAAAAAAGCTCTTTGTTGTAATTGTGCAGCTATATTTTGAGCTATTAAAGAGGCTACTTTTTCAGGATTTTTAACTTCAATTACATGAATATTAATATTTTTTTTAATTAATTTATATACTTCTTGTACTAGTTTGTTTTTTTCTTTATTGTCAGATCCTACAACAACTCCTATTTTAGGAGTATGTAAAAAAATTTCAATATTTTCTTCATTTTCTTTTTTTAAACGTTGAATTTCCACGCGAGCAATAGTTCCCAAAGGATAATAATTGTTAATAAAATTTCTAATACGATAATCTTCATTAATTAACAAAGGAACTTTTTTATCTTCTGCATACCAATTAGATGACCAATTACGAAGTAATGATAATCTTAAAATAATAGGACTACTCTTTTGACCCACTAGACACTACCTTCCTTTCTGATTCAGATTCGTTTGAAGCCACAAAAATAGTTATATGACTAGTATTTTTTTGAATTTGATTACTTCTTCCTTTAGCTCGAGGTAATAATCGTTTCATTCTAACACCTTGATTAACAAAAATTTTTTTAACATATAAATTATTAATATTAAAATTAAAATTATTAACAGCATTAGAAACAGCACTTTTTAATAATTTTGAAACCACAATGGCAGCAGATTTATTAGTGAAATCCAAAATAGCTTGAGCTTCTTCAATAGATTTATCACGAATTAAATCAATAACTAAACGTATTTTTCTAGGCGCTATCGGTACTCGTTTAGCGATAGCTTTTACATCATTGTTAATCATTTTATAAATTTTCTCGCTTTCCTAGAACTTTATTTTTTTTGTGAACTTTTATCTTTTTTAGCATGAACTACATGTTTACGAGTAAAAGCAAAAGAACCTAATTTATAACCTACCATATCTTCGGTAATAAATAAATCTGTAAAATCTTTACCATTATGAACAGCAATTTTATGACCAACAAATTCAGGTATTATACTAGTATCACGAGAATAAGTTTTTATAGTTTTTTTAATTTTTTGTTTTTCTTGTCGCATCACTTTAGATAATAAATTATGATCAGCAAAAAACCCCTTTTTAATAGAACGACTCATTATTACTATTAAACTCCTTATTTTTTACGACGTTTTAATATTAAACTTGTAGATTTTTTATTTTTTTTGCGCGTTTTAATACCACGATCAGGTTTACCAGTATAACTTCTTGAAGAAACATATCCAATAGGACTACGTCCTTCGCCACCACCATGAGCATGATCATTAGGATTCATAGCGGTACCTCTTACTTTAGGCCTTTTATTTAAATAACGCGATCTTCCTGCTTTACCATTTCGAATTAATTTATAAGTATCATTGCCTATAGCTCCTATAGTAGCTCTACATGTAGATAAAACTTTACGAATTTCTCCTGACGGTAAATTTAAAACTACATATTTATCTTCACGAGATACAATAGTAGCATAAGCACCAGCTCCGCGAGCTAATTGGCCACCTTTACCAGGTTTTAATTCAATATTACTCACAACTGAACCGATAGGAAGATTTTTTAAAGGTAAAACATTTCCTACTTTAATATCGGATCCTAAACCTGATGAAATATAACTACCAACAGTTAATCCTTTTAAAGATAAAATATATCTTTTTTCACCATCTTGATAATGGATTAAAGAAATATAAGCATTCCTTTTAGGATCGTATTCGATAGTAGCGACCTTACCTAAAATACCATCTTTATCACGCTTAAAATCTATAAGACGAATTTTTTGTTTAGCTCCGCCTCCATGACCTCTTACAGTAATAACACCTCGATTATTACGTCCTCCTGTATTACTTTTAAATAATAATAACTTTTTTTCCGGTTTAGAAGTAGTAAGTTCGTTAAAACTTTGTAATTGCATATTTCTATGGCCATTAGAGGTAGGTTTGTATTTTTTGATAGACATAATTAACCTTTTTTCCTTTAATTTGTTAAATATAATTTAAAATTTTTTTAAATAATTAAAACTTCAAAAAAATTATAAATCTTATTGAATATTATTTAATTTCACTAAATCCGTTAATTCTTTGTCCCGGAACAACTTTCACAATAGCTTTTTTATAAGCTGAGGTGTAACCAGAATATTTACCTTTTCTTTTAAATTTTGGTAAAACATTCATAATATTAACAGACATAACATTAACTTTAAAAATATATTCTATAGCTTTTTTAATTTCTATTTTATTAATATTTTTATCAATCTTGAAAAAATATTTATTATACAAATCCATTTGTTTATTAGTTGCTTCGGTAATTATAG
>NZ_JAOSIS010000001.1:42957-58355 GCF_030586915.1 'Vigna radiata' phytoplasma | reverse complement strand
ATAAATTTTACTCCTATTTTTTTATTTTATTTTTTGGGATGATTATATTAATACGGTTTTCAATTGTTTTATGACTGAGTTACATCGATTACATAATTCGTTAGAATTATTATAATTTGTTACATTCCAGCAACGAGGGCAAGTTTTTCCTGTAGCTTTAATAATTTTAATTTCAAGTTTAGATGATTTTATAATATTAATTTCTGAAACAATTAATAATTGATGTAAACAATCTTGGATTTTTAATGTTTCTATTATATTTAAATATTCTGTGGTTAATTCTAAAATTATTTTAGCTTCTAGAGATTTATTAATAATTTGTTTTTGTCTAGCATTTTCTAATTTTTTTAATATTATATCTCTTAATTCTAAAAATTTTTGATAAGCTTTTTGTTCTTCTAAATTAACATATTTTGGCGTAAATTTATTTATAAAATCATCTATTTGTTGTATGGTAGGCATATTTTCTAAGTAAATATCTTCTTGTTTAGAACTTTTAACATTTAAATGATTATAGGCTTCTGATGTTGTGTGAGGTAAAATAGGAGTTAAAATAATTAGTAAATCTAAAAGTAAATCATATATATTAGATTGAATAGTTCTTCTTTCTTTACAATTCGGAATTTCGATATATAAAATATCTTTAGTAAAATCTAAATAAAAAGCACTTATTCTAATAGTTATAAAAGGATATAATAAGCTTATAATTTTTTCAAAATTATAACTTTCGTATGATTCTATAATTTGTTTAATTATTTGTTTAAATTCTAAAATTATTAATTTATGCAAAGAAGTTCTATTTTGTAAAATAATATAATCTGTTTTTATATTAAAATCATATAAATTACCTAACATAAATCTTAAAGTATTACGTATTTTACGGTATTTTTCTTCTATTTGTTTTAAAATAGCACAATCTATTTTTACATCATTTTTATAATTAGTGCTAGCTACCCATAACCTTAATACATCAGCTCCGCTTTGTTTTATTATTTTTTGGGGCTCTATAATGTTGTTTTTGGATTTACTCATTTTTTGTCCTTTACCATCTAAAACAAATCCATGAGTAATAATTTGTCGATAAGCTGCTTTATTGAATGTAGCTACCGAAGTAATTAGAGATGAATTAAACCATCCTCTATACTGATCTGAACCTTCTAAGTATAAATCAGCTGGAAAAAAATTTGAAGAAATATTTTGCATTACATTATATGAAGTTCCAGAATCAAACCAAACATCTATAATATCTAGATCTTTAGTAAATAAATGATATTTTTTATTTTTTTGGAGATAATTTGTAGGTAATAATTCTGCAATTTCCCATTCATACCAAATATTTTTTCCATATTTTTCAAATAAATCTGCAAAATGATTTATCATATTGATATCAATAATGGGGCTTTGATTCTCATCATACAATATAGGAATAGGTACTCCCCATTTTCTTTGTCTACTGATATTCCAATCTTCACGATTTATTATCATATTTTGCATTTTGTGTTCTCCCCAATGAGGAAACCATTTAATATTTTCAATTTCTTTTAATAATTCTGGTTTTATACTTTGAATATCTATAAACCATTGCGATAAAGCCAAGAAAACAATGGGTTTATTAATACGATTATCATGCGGATATAAATGCTCTATTATTTCTGATTTAATTAAAATTCCTTGTTTTTGTAAATCTTCTATTATTAAATCATTAGCTTTTTGAAAAAAAATCCCTTGGTATTGAGGAGATAATTCAGTCATATTGCCTTGTTTATCGATGCTAAAAGTTGTTTTCAAATTATATTTTTGACCTATTATAAAATCTTCTTGCCCGTGTCCTGGCGAGATACTAACTAAACCAGTACCTTCCTGATCAGAGACAAATTCGCCTAAAATGATTTGTTTAATCTTGTTAAATAAAATATTTTTGTATTGTAAATTTTCTAATTCTTTACCAGTGAATACTTTTATAATATCAATTTTATTCCAATTAAACTTAATTTGTAATTTTGTTAAAACCTGGGCTCCTATAATATATTTTTTATTTTGATTAACTTTAATTAAATAATATTTAGCTTTTGGGTTTACACAAACCGCTTCATTAGAAGATAAAGTCCAAGGGTTAGTAGTCCAGATTATTATTTGTACATTTTCCCAAAAATGTTCATGTTTATTATTTATTATTTGAAAGGTTGTAAAAATAGACCAAGTTTGGTGTTTATGATATTCTATTTCTGATTCAGCTAAAGATGAGTTTAAGTAAGTAGACCAATAAACAGGTTTTAATTTTTTAAAAATTAATTTTTTTTCTAACATTTTTGCGAAAATTCGAATTTGATTCGATATATATTTGTTATCGCAAGTTAAATAAGGATTATCCCAATTTCCTAAAATACCTAATCTTTTGAAATTTTCTTTTTGTTTTTGAACAAAATTCAAAGCAAATTTTTTACATTCTTCGTTAAAAATATTTTTAGGTAAATTTTTATTTTTAGAATTGTTTTTTAAAACTGCAATTTCTATTGGCAATCCATGCGTATCCCATCCAGGTATGTAAGGAGCATTATATCCTTGCATAGTTTTAAATCGTAATATAAAATCTTTTAAAATTTTATTTAAGGCGTGACCTATATGTATATCGCCATTAGCGTAAGGAGGGCCATCATGTAGAATGAATGTTGGATTTTGATTATTTTTTATTAAATTTTTTTGATATAAGTTAATTTTATTCCAAAATTGTTCTATTTCTATTTCTTTTTGAGGTAAATTGCCTCTCATTGGAAAATCAGTTTTGGGCATAGACAAGGTATTAGTATAATTTTTATCTTTTTGATTCATTTTTATATTACATTTCCTTTTGTATTAATAACAATTAACAATCAATAAATACATCAATAATATATTTTATGGAGTTAGATGGATTTAGACACGAAATTTAAAATTTATAATATCACCATCTTGAACTATATAATTTTTACCTTCTGAACGTAATTTACCTTTTTCTTTTATTTGATTAATATTGCTATATTTTATAATTTCATTATAATTAACAACTTCTGCTCGGATAAAGCCTTTTTGAAAATCTGTATGTATTGATTTAGCGCATTGAGGAGCTGTAGAACCTTTAAGAAAAGACCAACTTCTTGTTTCTTTTGGACCTGCAGTAAAATATGTTTGCAAATTCAAAAGTTGATAACTGTTTTTGATTATTTGTTCTAAAGCATATTTAGATGAAAAAAATTTTTGCTCATTATTATTTTTATTTGTTTTATTATTATCTAATTCAGAAGGAGAGTAATTTTTTTTAGCTTCGATAATACAAATGGGAATAAATTTTCTATTTGTTTGTAAACTATATTTATTCATTTGTTTAAAAAAAATATTTTCATCCCAACAATTATTTTTATTTTCTGGAAAATTACCTATATAAATCATAGGTTTAAGAGTTAATAAATTAAAATTTTTTATTATTTGAAATTCTTCTTCTGTTAAATTTAATTCATTAGCTGAAATATTTTTACTTAGATTTTGTTTAATTTTTTGCAAAATTTGTATTTCTAATTTCGCTTCTTGTTGTGTTTTTTTTTTGGAGTTATTTATTTTAGTTAAGCGTTGTTCTATTTGCTCTAGATCTGATAAAATTAATTCTGTTTCAACCATTTGGCTTTCTAAAACAGGATCAATTTTTTCGTGAATATGTATTATTTTGTTATCTTCGAAACATTTTACAACATGACAAAGAATATCAACATTACGAATATGATTAAGAAATTGATTTCCTAAACCTTCTCCTTTAGATGCTCCAGGAACTAAACCGGCAATGTCTACAAATTGTATTTGAGTTTTGATAATTTTTTGAGATTTGAAAAAATTAGCAATATATTCTAAACGTTCATCAGGAACTTCTATCATAGCTATATTCGGTTGTATAGTGGCAAAAGGATAATTAGCTTCTAAAATATTTAATCCAGTTAATGCATTAAACAAACTTGATTTACCTACATTGGGTAATCCTATAATTCCGACTTTCATATATGTTTTTCACCTTACTAAAAAATTTTTTTATTATAAAAATAATTTTTAAATTTTATTATTTAATTATAACATTTTACTGGTTTAAATGATTATTTAAAATCTATTGTTTTGATAGTTGATACCATTTGTAAAAAATATTATAATGTATGTTAGTTAGAGGAGATTGTCAATAAACTGTATTTTTATTAATTATAATTATCTAGATTTGAATTAAGAATTGTAATTCTAATTTTTATGGAAAATAAAAGTACTTTTTAATAGAAACATTATTATTAAATTTTAAAATATATCAAAAATAATTTTAAAAAAATAGAAGGAATTATAATTATGTCCAAAAAACAAATGATACCTGTAGGGGTTTCTGGTAGACATGCTCATTTGTCTTTAGAAGCTTTAGAGATTTTATTTGGTAAAAACTATAAACTAAATTGGTTTAAAGATTTAACTCAAAAAGGTCAATTTGCAGCTAAAGAAAAAATTGATGTTATTAGTTCTGATAATCAAATTCTTAAAAATGTTCGCATATTAGGGCCTTTAAGAAAATTTACACAAATTGAAATTAGTAATAGTGATAATATTAGAAATAAATTTGGCGCTCCCGTTAGGAGTTCAGGTGATATTCAAAATTCTGCTAGTGCTACTTTAATTGGTCCGTGTGGAAAATTATTTATTAAAGAAGGTGTTATTATTTCGGATAGACATATACATTTATCGGATGAAGAGGCTAAAAATTTATGTTTAGCTGATAAACAAGTAGTTAGTGTTCGAGTAGGCGGTATTAAAGCTGGTATTTTGCAAAATGTTTTGTGTCGTGTAAATAAAGATTTTAGTTTAGAATTACATATAGATACGGATGATGCCGCAGCATTCCATCTAAAAAATGGTGATTTAGTAGAATTAATTAAAACATAAATTTAAAAATGTATAATTGAAATTATTTAATTTTTCGATTATTTTAAAGATTTTAAAATATTTATCTGTGTAAATTTAATAAAAATTTAAATAATAGTATTTTTTTGATATTGAAACAGTAATTTTAATTATGAATTTATTTTTAAAATTTAATCATAAATAAAATATAATTTGATATGATTGAATTTATAAATTGATATCAATAATAGATTTTATTTTGTAGTGTATATGATTTATTTTATTTAAATAAAATTCAAAAATTATTTACACAGAAGAAAGAGTTTATATCTGTGTTTTTAGAATCATTTTGGTCAGAAGAACCAAGAAAATTTACAAAGACTGAAGGGGCGCCAAAGAGGCCTAAATTTCGCGCTATTTAACCAATAGCCAGGGATGATAAACCCTGAAAGGATATGGTTGGTCGGACAAACGAAAGAATGTCAGATTATAGCAAACCATAAAAGCGGGTTGCGACGAAAGCAAATTAGTCAAGATGACTCCGCCACCGAATAATTCTATGGGAAAGCCTGAGATGGCCTAAGAAGGAAACTTGATGTAATCTTTGAACCTGTTTCGAAAGTTGCTTATACGGACAGTCCAGAATCTACTAGTATATACTTCGGATACTGAGTAGTTTATCTGAGAAAGAAACCTGGAATCAGCCTCCTAAAGAGGATACTTCACCTAAAGAATTAAGGTAGAAATTTAGTGTAACTTGGAGAATCCTAAAACTAAGCAATTGAGTTTGCTAATTCGGAAGTAAAAGCCCGGAGGGTTAAGGATAAAGAATCTTCTTAATAGTCGTAAGAGTAAACCTAGATTTGGAATAATCTAGTCAATCGCCTTACCAAGAAGAGGGTTAATCACCCTTATAGGGCGAAGGAAGATAGTAATTTATTATTTATTCAATGGTATCGAGAGAAAGGAGTTGATATATTATGTCAACAACTGTTTCACTAGAAACTAAACTTTCGCGAACATTGAATAAAATTCAATATTGTTCAGCAAACAGCTACTCCTTAAAAAGAGAACTCCAACAGGGAATGAATAACCTTTACAACACGTTAACAGCATTCAATAGAATCGCGGCTAACGCAGGAGCGGGCACACCCGGAATTGACAATAAAACCATTGATGGAATTAATCTGGAGAGATTAGAAAGATACCATCTGGAATACGTCAATAATGGCTACCACCCAAAACCAGTCAAAAGAATCCTCATTCCCAAAGATAATGGAGAAACCAGACCTTTGGGCATACCGACCATCAAGGATAGATTGATACAAAAATGCCTGGAACAACTCTTAACTCCTTATTTCGAAAATATCTTCTCAGAATGGAGTTTTGGATTTAGAACCAAAAAATCTTGCCATGATGCCATCAAACGGACCAAACAAAGATTTACAGGAATTGATTATCTTGTCAAAATTGACTTAAAAGGTTATTTTGAAACTATCAATCATGGGATTCTAATGAGAACCTTAAATTGGTTCATCAAAAAGAATAAAACACTTTCAACCATTAATAAATGGTTAAAAGCCGGTTTCATGAAAGATGGTATCAAATACGAATCTTTATCAGGCTCCCCTCAGGGAGGGATTATCTCCCCCTTGTTGGCGAATGTATATTTACATTACATCGACCTGAAAATGGAGGGACTGATTAAAGAAGGGAAGCCAATTAAGAAGATTAACCCAGAGTATAAGAAAGCTTGGGGTAAAAACCAACATCACAAACTTGGGATTGATAGTTCTATCAATCTAAATCTAAAACCAAGAGTTGAGTATATCCGTTATGCTGACGACTTTATCATCGGCATTAAAGGCGAATATAACCAGGCGGAAAGAATCAAAGACCAAGTAACGCAATGGCTAACGCAAGATCTAAACCTTACGATTAGTAAGGATAAGTCAAAGATTGTGAAAGCCAGCAAAGGAACTAGGTTTCTATCCTACATGATAAAAGTCAACCCTACCAATAAAACTCGTGGAGAAAAGGCCACAAAGAACTCCTTAAATGGCAAAGTTCAAATCCAAATTCCCAAAACGAAAGCCAAAGAATATGGAGAGGAATATAATTGGTTTAAAAAAGGGAAAGTGAGACATGACGAAACATTAGCAGGTAGAGACGAATTGGAAATAATCCGGACCTATAAGACAATTGTTAGAGGAATTATCCAATACTTTTGTTGGGCTAACAATCTAGGTGTTCTGACTCACTTAAATTATCTAGCTGAATACAGCTGTTTGAAAACACTAGCAAGGAAACGGAAGACGTCAATTGCTAGGTTTCGAAAGAAATGTAAAATTGGTTCAACTTGGGGTATTTCCTATTATAATAAAGGGGAGACCCAATATGAACCATGGGTTGCCTACTCTTGGAACAAAATTAAGACAATGCGTAATTTCAAGGGAAACCCTGATATTACTATCAATAAGCATATATTCCAAGGTCGTACGTACCTAACTGACCGTTTAAAAGCGGAGCATTGTGAGTACTGCGACAAAACAACTCAACTACAAATTCATCACATTGGTACGGTCCGCAATGCGCGCCACCAAAGTATCATGAATAAAAGAACAAAGGTATTGTGTAAAGATTGTCACCGAAAGGTAACCAATCAACAATTACATGATATCAGAAAGAATAAGAACAATAGGAATAAATAGCTAATTAACCGCGAGGAGAAATTAGTTCTCGAAAGAGAGTAAATTATGGAAAGCCGGATGCTGGGAAACTTGCTTGTCCGGTTTGGACGGGGGCTGATTGTAAATAAAACAGCAAAGACAAATCGCTGAATAAAACGCAATTAATCTATCCGTATTTATTAAAGATCCTGTTTATGGATATATTTATTTAGAATATTTATTTTTGGAAGAGTTAATTAATACTCGTCTTTTTCAAAGATTAAGGCGTATTAAGCAATTAGGATGTGCTCATATGATTTTTCCTGGCGCTGAACATTCGCGTTTTATCCATAGTTTAGGTGTTTATGAATTATCTAGACGTTTTTTAGAATTTCATAAATTTCAATTAATAGAAAAAAAATTTTCTTTAAGGAATAAATTAATTTTATTGGTTGCATCTTTATTACATGATATTGGACATAGTTCTTATTCTCATATTTTTGAAAGAGTTTTTGATGTTAAACATGAAGATAAAACTATTCAAATGATTATTAATGATAAAGAAATTTTTTCTATATTAGATAGAATAGATGAAAATTTTAAATATGACGTCGCAAAAGTGATTAAAAATGATAAAAATAGTCAAAAATTTACTTTATTAAAACAACTTTTAACAAGTCAATTAGATTTTGATCGTTTAGATTATTTAAAAAGAGATTCTTTTTTTGCTGGTGTTAGCTATGGTTATATTGATTCTGATCGTTTAATTCGTATTATGGATATTACTAACGCTTATCAAGTTCCACAAACTTCGAATTTTCCTTCAGGTGAATTAGTAATTTTGTTCCGAAATAGTGGTCTTTCGAGTATTGAAAATTATTTAATGAGTCGTTATTATATGTATAGACAAGTATATTGTCATCCTAAAATTGTATTATTTGCTATTATTTTAGAACAAATTTTTGTCAGAATTAGATTTTTAATTACTAAAAAATATCAATTTGAATCTGACATTAGTTTATTAAAAAATTTTTTTTCTAATAAAGAATCCTTAGAATTATATTCGAAAATTGATGATTTTTATATTAATAGTTTGATTATCTCTTTTCAAGATAGTAAAGATGTTATTTTATCTAATCTTTGTCAAGATTTTTTACATCGTCGTATTTGTTTTTGGAAATGTATTCCTAATATTTCTAAAAATTATGAATTTATTAAAGAAATAGAGTGTAAGTATAAAAATGATTCTGCTTATTATACTTACTATTATGATGATTATATTTTAAGAGATACTTATCGTGAGGAAGTTGATAATATTGGCGAACAAATTTTAATTGGCTTTAATCATAGTGCAAATAATATTGTAAAACCTTTAAGTATTGAATCTTTTATTATTAATAATATAATGTACCGAAATTCTTATAAAGAGATTCGTAATTTTTTTTATTATCGTGATTTTAAATGATTAAAAATGAAAAACATATTTTTAAAAAAAAATATGGTCAAAATTTTTTGAATAATTTTAATATTTTAAATTTAATTGTAGAATCTGCTAATATAGTCAATAAAAATGTAATAGAAATTGGACCTGGTCAAGGTGCTTTAACAAAATTATTAGTTTTAAAAGCAAAAAAGGTTTTAGCTTATGAAATTGATTACACTTTGAAAAAATTTTTATTATTCGCTGAACATAGTAATATTAATATTATTTATGATAATTTTTTAAAACGAGATATAGAAAAAGATTTTAAAAAATATTTTGATAGTGAACAAGAAGAAGTAGTTTTAGTAGGTAATCTACCTTATCATATTGTTTCTTCTGTTTTATTTAGAATTTTTGATATATCACGAATTAAAAGTTTTGTTATTATGTTACAAAAAGAATTGGCATGGAGGATATTATCCCATCCTTTTGTTAAAAATTACAATTCTTTAAGTGTTATATGTCAATCTTTGGCTTTTATTGAAGTGGTAAAGATAGTTAAAAAAACTAATTTTTATCCTCAACCAAAAGTAGATGGAATAGTTTTGAAATTTATTAAAAAAGAATTATCTGAAACAAAAAAAAATTTTTTATATGGTGATTTTATTAAATTTGTAAAAATTGCTTTTAAACAAAAACGAAAACAATTGATTAATAATTTTCAAGATTATTTAAATATATCTAAATCCGAAATTATTAGTTTTTTTATCAACAATCAAATATCTTTAAATATTAGAGCCGAAGAAATAAATGTTGAAGATTTGCAAAAAATAGCGAAATTATTTTGGAGTTATTTTAAGCGGTAATAATCAAGAATTTTATTATTACTAAATAGTGCATCAGTTGATTTAATGTAATATTGTGCATAAATTGTGATAAAATAATCCCATAAAAGATTGTGTAAATTAAAAAAAAGGTTTATAATTTTTTACAGTAATTAAGTTTATTAAAAAAGTTAATTTTTAAAAATTTTTAAAAAATAATAGGATGGTATGTAATGAAAATTACTGGTGTTAGAATAAAACTTAATGATAAAGAGCATCCAAGATTAAAAGCTGTTTCAAGTGTATTTATAGATGATTGTTTTGTAATTCATGGTGTTAGAATAATTCGCGGTAACAAAGGTTATTTTATTGCTATGCCTAGTTCCAGATTGAGTACAGGAACTTTCAAAGATATAGCTCATCCTACTAATACTCACACTAGAAATATGTTAAATGAAAGAGTTTTAGAAGAATTTTATGCAAAAACTTCTGCTAATAATGTTGATTTAACTGATTCGAATCAAGTTGAATCAAAATCAGAAGAAAATTCAAATGATCATGTAGAAAATAATCAAAATTATGATTCTAATAATGAAGAAAGTTATAATTGTGATTAATTTTCTTTCAAAAAAAAACAAATTTATAAGATTTTTTGATTTTATAATTTAGATTTACATTTAAAAAATCTACTCTAAAATATTTATTTTAATTATTTTTTTGTTGCAAAAATTAGAAAAATATATAAATTAATTTTTAAGTTTATATATTTTTCTATCACATTTTATAGGGGTTAATGGTATATATTTTGAAAAAACATAATAATATTTATAACTCTAATGCAGATGCTAAAAAACATTTTGATTCGGGTTACAATAATAATTGTAAGCATTTTTTACTTTTTATTTGGGGCTTATTTTTGTATTTTTTCTGTTTTGTTCCTGTAGTAGTATTTAAATCTTTTAATTTGAATGATCATGAATCTTTATTATTTAAACAAGTAATTACTTTGTTAATTTTGGGTTGTACGGGTTATCATGTTATTATTGAAGGTTTATTAGATACTTATCGTATTACAAAGCAAAAACGTAAATTTACTCCAAATATACATATTTTAATGTTATTGGGAGCTTTGGGAGCTGTTTTTTTACATAATTTTAATGAAGCTATTTTATTAATTATTATTTTTGCAACTTCTAATTTTTTAGAAGAATATATAGAAACTAAAAGTCATAAAGAAATTCGAAACCTTTTAAAAATCGCCCCTACACAGGCACGTTTAAGAGATAGTGAAGGTAATTTTCAATTAATAGAAATAGAAAAATTAAATATTGGAGATGAAGTTATTGTTTTAAGTGGTGATCAAATTCCTTCTGATGGTATAGTAGTTTCAGGTAACTCTTGCGTTGATGAATCGAATATTACTGGAGAAAGTATACCTGTTGATAAAAAAAAAGGCGATAAGGTTTATGGAAGCAATATTAATCTTAATAATACTTTAGTTATTAGAATTACTGCTAATGCAGATCAGAATTTGTTTTCTAGAATTATTAAGTTATCTAATGAGTTAAAGAATAATGTTTCTAAAAAGGCGACTTTAATTAAACGTTTAGAACCAATTTATGTAAAATTTGTGTTGTTAATATCTTTTTTAATTTTATTATTTTTTCCTTTAATTAATATTATTAAAGGTTGGGAATATTATTCGTTTAATAAAATTTTTGAAAAAATTATAGTTTTTGTAACCGTCGCTTCCCCTTGTGCTTTGGTTGTGGCCGATATTCCAGCTACTTTATCTGCTGTTTCTTATTTAGCTAAACAAAGAATTTTATTAAAAAACGGAAATGCTTTAAGTTTTTTAGCTAATATTAAAGCTATTGTTTTTGATAAAACTGGAACTTTAACAATTGGTAAACCTATAGTGAAAGAATGTTTATTTGATAATTCTTTGAATGAAGATGAAAAAAATAAATTTTTATCTATTTTTTATTATATGGAACAGAAATCTAATCATCCTTTAGCTATATCTATTAAAAAATATTTAAAAGATTTTTTTGTTACTGGAGAAAATTTTAATAAGGATTATTCTGATATAGAGGTAAATAATTTGATTGGCATCGGCATTGAGTCTTTTTATCAAGATAAACATTATAAAGTAGCTAAATATAGCGATTTAAAGAGTTGTTATGTGAATAATAAAATTTCTTCAGAATTGGAAACAAAAATACAATCATTTTTAGAAGACGGTTATACTGTGCTTTATTTTAGTTGTGATAATACTGTTGTAATGGTTATGGCGATTTTTGATGTTTTACGTCCAGAATGTTCTAATATAATAAATTATTTTCGAGATCTTAATATTAAAACAGTTGTTTTAACGGGTGATAATTATAAAACAGCTCAAAATGTAGCAAAATGTTTAAATCTGGATTATGTTTTTGCAGAATGTTTACCAGAAGATAAATTAGCAAAAATTAAAGAGTTAAAAACAAGGTACACGGGCGTAGCTATGGTAGGGGATGGCGTTAATGATGCTCTTGCTTTGGCTAATGCTGATGTAGGAATTGCTTTGCAAGAAGGTGTAGATGCAATTGCAGATATTGCAGATGTCGTTTTAATGAAAAATAATTTAATTAAAATTATTCAGACTCATAAAGTAGCTGTTAGATTGAATAATATAGTTTGTCAAAATATGATTTTTGCGATTAGTGTTATTATTATTTTAACTATTAGCAATTTTTTTACTAGTTTGTTTTTACCATTTGCGGTTTTTTTGCATGAAATTAGCACTATTTTAGTTCTTTTAAATGGTTTACGAATGTTAAAAAATGAAAATTTGCAATCAATTAAGTAATTATTTTTTGAAATTTTTTAGTTTTTTAATAATAAAATAACTATTATTATATAAAATTTAGTATATGAAAGAAGAAAAATATTGCATGTTAAATATTGAAGAAATTAAAAATATTTTTAATTTATCTTTAGGCGAAGGCATTGATTTTGTTGAATTCTTTTTTGAGGATACTTCTTCTGATTTGTGGAAAGTTATTGATCAAAATGTAGTGGGTTCGCGTGAACATCATATTTATGGTTTAGGTATTAGATTATTAAGCAATAATCAAGAAATTTATTTATATACTAATAAAATAATTTACCAACATATTATAGATTTAATTTTACAATATAAACCTTTATTAAAAAATAAAAATAAAATTTTATTAAAAAATTTTGATTTTGAACAAAATATATCGCAAAAACCTTTAGATGATATTACTTGGCAACAAAAAATTGAAAAGATGTTATATTGTTCTCGTGTAATTCGTCAAACAGATTCTCTTGTAATTAAAAGTTTAGTCAATTTGGAAAATAAATTTCAAAAAGTTTGGATAGTTAATAGTCGAGGTATTTCTCGTTATGATAATCGTTATTATGTTAATTTGAGTTTAACTTCTGTTGCACAAAACGAATCTAATATACAAGAGTTTAGTAGAAGTTTTGGTAAAGGATCTACTGGAGTTTTTTTAAATTCTTTAGATTTACAAGAAATATCTCAACAAGTAGCCAAACAATCTGTTGAAATGTTATCAGCACAATCAATTAAAGCTCAAACGATGACTGTTGTAATTAATAATGGTTCTGGTGGAGTTATTTTCCATGAAGCGTGCGGGCATTCTTTAGAAGCAACATCAGTAGCTAGAGGATTATCGCCTTTTTGTGACAAAATTGGTCAAAAAATAGCTTCTTCTCTTGTTACTGCATTTGATAATGGTAATATATTTGAAGCTTGGGGAGCTACTAAAATTGATGATGAAGGCCATTTAACACAAAAAAATCTTTTAATCAGTAATGGTATTTTGAAATCTTATTTAGTAGATATGCGTAATGGTTATAAATTAAATATGCCATCTACAGGATCTGGTAGACGAGAATCTTATAAGTATTCGCCTACTTCACGTATGAATTCTACTTATATTTCTGCAGGACCTCATGATCCGGAAAAAATTATTCAAGAAACTGATTATGGTTTTTATGCTAAATATTTGGGAGGTGGAACTGTTGATCCAAATACAGGAGAATTCAATTTTATGGTAAATGTTGGTTATTTAATTCAAAATGGTAAAATAACAACACCTATTAAAGGTATGATGTTGATTGGTAAAGGACAAGAAATTTTGTTTAAAATTGATCGTGTTGGTAAAGATGTTCAATTAGTGCAAGGTTATTGCGGATCCATTTCAGGAGATATTCCGGTAGATCTAGGTCAACCAACTATCCGTATAACAGAAATGCTTGTTAGTGGTAGTTGATCAAAAAAGGTGAATATGCGATGAATTATCAAAAATGGTTTCAAAAAAGTCAATTACAAGGTTTAGATGGATTAGAAATTATAATATATGAACAGCGAAAATTTGATATTAATTTAGAAGATGGAAATATAGAACAATTTACAGCTAATCATTCGACTAGTTATCTTATTTATGGTTTATGTAAAAACAAAAAAACTTCTATTTATTTAGAAAAAAATGATGATTTAGATAATGATTTTTTCATAGATCAAGTTTTAAAACGTTTAAAACAAAAAATAGAAATTTTAAATTTTAATGAAAAAGATTTTTTGTTTTCGGGATCTCAAAAATATAAAACAATTTTAGAAAAAAATTTCAATTTTGAGTCAATACCTTATGATTATAAAATTAAATTATTGCAAGAATGTTATCAAGGTTTATTAGTTAGTCAGTATTTTACTAAAAAATGTAATTTGTTGTATAGTGAAATTTTTTGGTGTCAAAAAATAGTTAATTCTTTAGGGTTAAAATTGCAACAATGTAATAGTTACTCTTTATTAGAAACTAATTGTATTTTTGGCGATAATAAAACTCAAGAAGAAATTACTAAATCGTTTCCTGTAAAAAAATTTGAAGATTTTGATTTGTCTATTTATGTTAAAGGTTTATTAGAATTAGGAGAGAATCAAATTGGCTCTAAAACTTTACCATCTAAACTTTATCATGTAGTTTTTTCTAATGAAGTGTTTTCAGAATTATTATCAAATTTTCAAAATATTTTTAATGCTTTATATGTTTATCGTAATTTGAGTAAATATAAATATAGTCAAGGCAAATTAATCGCTAATCCTAAAGTAACTATTATAGATGATCCTTTTATATCGACAGCTTTTTTTAATCCGATTTTTGATGATGAAGGAGTCTCTTGTCAAAGCAAAAATATTATTACTCAAGGGATTTTAAATACTTTTATCCATAATTTACAAACTGCTAAACTTTTTGATGTATCACCACAAGGCAATAGTTTTAATGGTTCTATTGCTATGAGCAATTGTTATTTGAAATCTGGTGATAAATCTTTATCAGAATTATTATATGCCGTTCATGATGGTATTTATGTAAATTCTATAGTGGGTTGGCATGCAGGTATAGATGAGATCAGTGGATCTTTTAGTTTGCAAGCTTCAGGCTTTTGTATTAAGAATGGTTTTATAAAAGATCCGTTTAATATGGTGGTTATTTCTGGTAATTTTTTTGATTTATTAAATAATATTAAAGATATTGCTAATGATTTTAAATTTCA
>NZ_JAOSIS010000001.1:36110-42861 GCF_030586915.1 'Vigna radiata' phytoplasma | reverse complement strand
TTCAAATTTTTGGATTTGGCAGTTCTAGTGTATATGTTGGTTTATTAAATGTATCAGGTAGTTAAAATTTTTTTAATAAAATAAATAAAAACTATTTATAGCTTTTTAGACTATAAATAGTTTTATTTATTAAATAATATTAAAGATATTGCTAATGATTTTAAATTTCAAATTTTTGGATTTGGCAGTTCTAGTGTATATGTTGGTTTATTAAATGTATCAGGTAGTTAAAATTTTTTTAATAAAATAAATAAAAACTATTTATAGCTTTTTAGACTATAAATAGTTTTATTTAAATTTTTTTAAAATTATTTATTTGAATTATTTGTTTAAAAAGAAATTTATAGCGCGAACTATTTGGTTATTAATATATTCAGTTGTAAGAAATTTCATAACTTCGTCTCTTACTTGACTGCTTACTGATGATTTTATTTGAGCAAATAATACTGTTATAAATTCTCTGTTTATTTCATCAGGTAATATAGTTGTATAATAGTTTGCTGGCAAATTATCATCACTTTTATATGATGGATCGAATTTCTCTGATCCTGTCCATTCTTCAACACCAAATTCATCTTGGAAAATATAATTAATGTAAGTTTGTGCTGCTATTTTAACTGGATGCGATGGTATATCTTGGGTATCTTCTATTATATTATATTGCATTAAAGATAAAATTTTTTCCTTTTTATCTATAGCTGAAGATACAACTTGGTCAAAATATTGACCTTTATCATAAGCTTTTATAGACATTTTAGAATTGTTAATAGTGAAAATGGTTAATAGACACGTTAAACTCACTGAGAAGAATAAAATACTATTTTTTATTAATTTCAACAAAAAAATAGTCCCCCTTTTGTTAAATGTTTATTCTTCAGTATTATTTTATCTATGGACGATTTCATTCTAACATTTTTTGTTTTTAAAGTAAAGTAAATTATTATCTTGTGGTTTGGGATTGTATAAAATGTTTTCCTAGAGGACTAATGATGATTTTATCATAATTATGTACAACATAATTATATTTAAAAGCTTTTTTTATACATTGTTTGAAAATTTTATTATTCCATTTTAAATCTTTTTGTATAATTATTAATTGTTGTTTAAATGGTTGATTTTGATGATTTTCCAAATGAATTAATAAATTTAACATTAAAAAATTTTTTTTCTGTTGATGATTTTTTATAATTGTTGTTATTATACCTTTTCTTTGTTCAAAAATTAAAACTAATAAAAAATGTATTAAAGTAATAATGGCTATTAAACTAGCTATAGGAATATCCCATAATATACCTAAAAAATATCCTAAATTAGTATTTATCAAACTTATCCATAAAGATAATAAAAATCCCGACCACAAAGTTGATGTTAAAAGAATAGCAGTCATAGCTGGTCCTATCATACAAGCTATTACCATAATAGAACCAACGATATCGAAGCAAACAACTACTGTTAAAGAAACTAAAGTCATCAATAAGTAATTAATAATTATTGTCGAAAAACCTAGTAATGAACATAAGCATGGATCAAAAATGAAAATTTTAATTTCTTTAAAAAATAAAAAAATAAACACTAGGTTAATAATTAAAATTGGTAGGATTTTATATATTTGTTTTAGGTTAATTAATTCTACATTACCTAAAAATACTGCGTCTGTATCTATGTGTACATTACGTGTGTAGTTGCTAATTATAATAATAGCTATTGAAAATAAAAATGTTAAAATTATGCTAATAGCTCCGTCTGATGAAATTTGAGCATGTTTTTTTAGTATTTCTATTAAAATAACAGTAATTAATCCAATTAAAATAGCTCCTACCATTAACCATGGTGAATCTAAATTGCCAGTTATTAAAAAAGCTATTACTATACCTAATAATACAGTATGGCTAATAGCATCTACTGTCATAGTCATTTTTTTTAATACTAAAAAAATACCTAAACTAGCTAAAGCTAATGAAGTTATAGTTAAAATTAAAAATACATCCCATTCAAATTTGTTGGCGATTTGATTTAAATATTTTATCATCATATTTTAAATTTCCTTATTAATTAATTTTTGAATTATTTTTTCGCCTTTAGAAGTAATCATAATTTTTTTATTTATACAAATAAGATATTTTTGTTGGAATAAAAATTTTTCTAAATTAATTTTTTTATTACATGTATTTTTTAAATAAATATTAATTAATGATTTGAATTTTTGTAGATTTTTTAGATATTTTTTGTGTCGGAGGTATTTAGTTATTAAACTTTTTTTTGGTGATAATAAAAATGTAGCTATGATTAAAATATCGGTAATTATTATAATAATAGGTCCTGTAGGTATATTTGGTATTTGGTAACTAACAAAAATACCTATTAAGCTAACGATAGCAGTGATTATAGCTGATAAGATGGCGTTAATATGAAGCTTATTACTGAATTGTAAAGAAATTATTCCGGGTAAAGTTATAAATGAGCTAGTTAAAATAACCCCCATTAATTTCAAACTAATTATAATAATGCTAATTAATAATATATTTAGAATAAAATTAATTAATTTAATATTAAAACCAATACTACGAGTAAATATAGAATCGAAAATAAATATTTTGAATTCTTTCCATAAAAAAATAATAATAACGCTAGTGATGATAGTCATTATAGTTATATAAACAACATTATTATAAGAAATAAGAGCTATTTGCCCTAATATAAATTTTTCTAAAACGGCAATTTTATTGCTAGAAGATATTTTTTGAGCTAGAGCTATTAAAATATTACCTAATCCAAATAAAGAAGATAAAATTAGCGATAAAATCGCGTCTATTGGCAAAATGGAATATTTTTTAATTAATTCTATTAATCCTATAGCTACGATTGAAGATATAATAGCGCCTATCCATAAAACCCATTCATTTGTTTTTTGAGTTAATAAATACATTACTACAATACCAGGTAAAATAGTGTGCGCAATAGTATCACCCAACAAACATTGTTTGCGTAAAATCATAATAATTCCTATGACTCCTGAAGCGCAACCTAATAAAGCAGCTCCTGTAAAGAGTTTAATATTGGTATAGTTCCAAAATTCTGTAATATTCATAATATTTCGTTTATTTTCCGTCCTTTTGGATTATTTTGAAAAGTTCGATTAATATTATCAGATGTAAAACATTTTATAGTTTTACCGCTAGCTATTTTGTATAAATTAAGTAAAACAATATGATCAAAATATTCTTTAACTGTATTTAAATCATGATGTATTAAGATAATTGTTTTTCCTTCTTTTTGTAATGTTTTCAAAATGGAAATTATTTTTTTTTCTGTTTGTAAATCAATACCTTGTAAAGGTTCATCTAATAGATAAATTTCTCCTTGTTGCGCTAAAGATCTTGCTAAAAAAATTCTTTGTTGTTGCCCTCCGGATAATTCTGAAATTTGACGCTCTTTAAAATCTAACATATCTACTTGTTTTAATGCTTGAATAGCGATTTTTTGATCTTTTTCAGTTGGCCTTTTAAACCATCCTAGATGTCCATATCTTCCCATTAAAACTATATCTAAAACTGTTGTTGGGAAATTCCAGTAAGCTTCATTTCTTTGCGGTACATAAACTATTTTTTTTTGTATATTTTTATAAGGTTGTCCGAAAAATAAAATTTCTCCTGAAATTTTTGGAATAAGTTCTATTAAAGTTTTAATTAAAGTTGATTTGCCAGCTCCGTTAGGACCTAGTATAGCGGTAAAAGAACCTTTTATAATTTCTAAATCTATATCCCAAAGAACAGGTTTTTGGTATTGATAAGAAACAGTTAAATCTTTTATTTGAATAGCTATTTCTTGTGTTTTCATTTTATTTTAACTCCTGACTAATAATATCAATATTATGTAAAAAAGTACCTATATAACTAGACATTTTAAAATACTGATTTGTGTCTGGTAATTGTTTATAATTTGGATCTTCTTCGGTACCTAATGAATCTGAATATAATTCTTGGTCACTAATTTTTATTTTAAAATTGGGTTTATAATTGTTTACCGCTTCTATTAAACTATCAAGATAATTATGTGGAACTGATGATTCTATAAAAATAGCTTTTACTTGGTATTTTGTTATAATTTGAGCTATTTTTTCGATATCACGAGGAGAGGTTTCGGTTTGTGTTGATATTCCTTGTATAGAATATAATCCTTTAAATTGATTTTCTTTAGCTAAATAAGAGAAGGCATCGTGAGCTGTAATTAGTATAATTTTTCTATTTTCGAAAATTTTTTTAGTATATTGTTTTAAATAATTTAATTGTTCTTGGTATAAATTAAAATTATTTTCTAGTGATTCGAGATCTTGTGATTTAGATAATTTCGATTGCAATTGTTCTTTTAGATTTTTTAAAACTTGTTGCCATAAATCGATACTAAACCAAATATGAGGATCTTTTTGACCTGTTTTTTCGTCTATAATTAATTGATCATTTTTAATAGCTTGAGAAGCGGACCATATATTAGAATTAGGAGCTATTAAAGAAAATGAGTCTGTCATTTTAGATTCTAAATGTAATCCGTTAGTTATAATTAAATTAGCTTTTTTTATAGCTATTCTATCGGATTGTTTCATTTTATAATTATGAGGATCAACTCCAGGACCCATTAAAACATAATTTTTAATATTATTAATTTTTTGATATTTTTTATTTTTTGGATTTTCCTTTTTATCAACATTTCCTATTAAATGATTAACTAAATCATTTAGTAAATTAGTTGTAGAAGTAATAATTATTTTTTCATCTATATTATTGCGGGGATATACCGACATTGCATAAAAAATAATATAAATATTTATTATAGTGAAAAAAAGCATAAATATAAACCAATTACGATTTTTATTGGGTAAAAAATTTATCATTCTTAATCTAAGTCTAAATTTAATTTTTTTAAATTTAATACACCTTTCTAAATACTATATTTATAGGTAAATTTTATATTTATTATAAATTGCAAAATATTTTTAAGATTAATTATATTTTTTTTGAATTTTGAAAATAATATTTTATTTTTTTGGTTTACTTTTAAATTAAAATTACAAAAATATATTCATTGATATTAATTTTTTAAATTTCCAAAAATTTTATTTTTTTAATAAAAATTAAAAAAATTTTTTTAATTTTTGTGAGATGTAAATAATATTTATGATATCCGATATAACTTGTATAGTTAAATAAATTAACGATTATCACTATAACAATATTTAGCTTAATTTTAACACATATTTATTTTAATGTCAAACCGAATAATATATTAATTTTATATTTCATATTTAAGTTATTAAATTGATTTTCATTTGAGAATTTTATCATATATTTTAATATTTATTTAAATAAAAATATTCAACAGATTATATTTTATGTATTTATAAATTATAATTAGTTTTTTTATTTTTAAAAATTTTTGGTTTTTTATAAGGTATTTTTAGGATTATCAAATTATAAATATGGTATAATTTAGTTGTTCTCGAATTTATAAATTTTTATGAAATTATTTCAAAAAAATTTCTTTTTAGTTTATAAAATTATTATTTTTTAAACAATAAAAACGAATAAAATTATTATTTATATGATTATTTTTATAAAAAAGAAATTATTTTTGAAAATATTATTTAATAAAATTTATATTAACTATTATATTTAAATATCTCATCTGTGCAATAATGCTTAAAAAAAGCAATAATTATTTTTATTTTTAATTTTTAAATAAAATATATTGTAGAGAGATAAGAGGTTAAAAATGATTTTAAAATCTAAAAAAATAAATCATTTATCTGGTTTTATATTGTTTTTATTAATTATTTTTTTGTTTTTTACTTTAATATCCATTATTACTTTTGCGTTTAAATTATATAATAGTAGACAATCATTAAATAATTATTCCAATGAATCATATTTATCCAAATATATTGATAAACCTAAAAAAAATATTGAAAATACTAATATACCAACTAGTTTATTTAGAAAAATTAATGGAATTGATATTGAATTTAAATTTTTAGGTTATTTAGATGGTGTAGATGAAAAAGGTAATATTAATATTATTTATGAAGGTTCTGATGCAAATTTAAGACTAAAATGTTATATTAATTTTAAAACTAAACAACATTTAGAAGAAAGTGTGTATCAGCGTTTACCTGGAGACGAGTGGCATGCGGTAACAATGGATTATTTCCCTCCTGTTAACAAAAATATTTAATTAAATTAAAAATAACTAATTCGTTTTTTATATAAAAGTGGTTTTTTATATAATTTAGGCTATTTAATATTTAATAAATAGCTTTTTTTATGAATAAAAAATATAATTAATGTTATAAATGATACACAAATTATAATTTATTACTTTGAAATTAATAAATTATTTTTATTTTTGTAAGATGTTTTTTTTGAAATGAATGAAGTCATTAATATTTTTTTCTTTTTGATTAATTAAAAAAAATTGTTTTAATAAAAATAAAAATTTTAGCTATTATATGATATAATTTCTAGTCAATGTTGCAATATATTGTTATATTAGCGAAATTTTAACTATAAGATATTTTTTGATTTTAAATTATTAATTAATTTATATTAATTAAAAATTAACGTTTTACTAATTAAATTGCAAAATTAAAATTTTTTTGATATTTGAATCAAAAAATGTTATAATTTGCACAGTTGTATTATCATTATTTAATATTTGATAAATTTTTATATAATTAAATTTTATATTTTTTTCAAACTAA
>NZ_JAOSIS010000001.1:0-36014 GCF_030586915.1 'Vigna radiata' phytoplasma | reverse complement strand
CTAAAAGAGTTAAATATTTTATAAAATCTAAGACTTTATTTATAATTAATTTATTTTTATTGCTGTCTTTAAACTGATTTTAGTATTTATTAGTACTTTAGTATTTGATTATTATATATAAATAAAACAGTTGTATTATCATTATTTAATATTTGATAAATTTTTATATAATTAAATTTTATATTTTTTTCAAACTAAAAGAGTTAAATATTTTATAAAATCTAAGACTTTATTTATAATTAATTTATTTTTATTGCTGTCTTTAAACTGATTTTAGTATTTATTAGTACTTTAGTATTTGATTATTATATATAAATAAAACATTAAATAGAAAGGGTTTTGATATTTGTATCAATATTATGAAAAAAAATTTTGTTTTAACTAATATTATTAATGTTTCTAAATCTCAAAAAGAAAATAATTATTTTACAAATGATTATGCTAATAAAACGGGCGTCATAATTAAAACTTTATTTTTGCTTTTAATTAGTTTGTTTTCTGGTATATTTAGTTTTCGTTTAATATTTAATTTATCAATTTTTTTTAATCCTTTAAAAATTGCTTTTTTCTGTATCTCTTGTTCAACTGCTTTATGTATTGGATTGCTTATTTATAGTTGCTTTGCTCAATATAATAGTTTACGTACAGTTTCTATTGCATATGCTCTATTTGAAGGTATTTTGCTTGGTAGTGCATTTGTTGTAATGGATGTAAACAATTTTATTTTATTGCCTGTTTTTATGTTTGCTTTAATATGTGTTTGTTTTATTTTTGTACTTATGAATGTCTTATATTCTTTTAATATTATAAAAGTTAATTCTAGATTGTTAACATTTTTAATTATATTGACTGTATTTGTATTTTCTACATGGACTATAAATATTTTCATGGACAATACTGTGTTATCGACTCTAGTTATTTTTGGAACTATTGTATTGGCTTCTTTAAATTTAGTTCAAAATTTTCAGGAAGTAGAATATTTAACTCGTTTGAAATTGGATAAAAAATACGAGTGGCCTTTAGCTTTTTCTTTTCATATAATTTTTATTTCTTTATTTACGGATTTTCTTCTTTTATTATTAGAATATACGAGAGTTAGAAACAAAAGAATTTAAATTATTCCGGTTTATTAGTTTTTATAAATCGGGATATCATCATTTTTTATATAATTTAATATAAATAGAAAAAGGAGGTAAATATTAAATGGCAAAATGTTATTTAACAGGTAAAGCTATTTTATGCGGTAATAAACGTAGTCATGCTATGAATGCCACTAAAAGGAAATGGAAGGCTAATTTACAGAAAGTTCGCATTATCAACGATAAAGGGCAAATTCAAAAAGTTTTTGTTTCTGCGCGTGCTTTGAAAAAAATGAATTTTCAAAGAGTATAATGGTTTTTATATTAAGGATTTTTTATCTTTAATAAATTAACAATGTTCAATATAAAATGTTTTATTTATTTTTATTATATTTTTAATTTAATTATCAATTAAAAAATTTTTAAAACTATATTATATTATTTTGGATATTTAATTTTGAGTTTATAACTTTAATCAAATTTATTATATGATAAATAAGTTTTAAATAATAAAAACTTTAAACTAAATTTAATAGACAATATGTATATATAATTATATAAAACAGCATATAAAATAATTAAAATTTTTTATTTTTTAAGAATAAAAATTATTATTTTAGGCTGTTTTTTGTAATTTTTATTAAAATAATAATTTTATTTATTAATAATAATTAATATTTATTTATAATTCGATATGAATCATTTATTATTAAAATAATTTAATAACATTTATATGCATATGCTAAATAACTGTTTCGGATAAAGAAATTAATAATAATTTTTTTAATTTTTTTGAATAAATAATATTAATATATTATTTAATAAATGTGTCAAAAATAAAAAAAATTTAATAATTATGAGATTAATCGATATATTTTTGAATAATAACAAAAAATCAAAAAATATTTCATAATAATAGTTAATAATATTTGAAAATATTTAAATAGAATATTTATTTAAATATTTTTTAATTTATATTAAAAAATTTTTTTTAATTATTCGATTTATATCTGTGTTTTATTGTTAAATCATATAGAACAATTGGTTGATTGATTGTGACCAAGGACTTATTATTATTAATATTATAAAGATAGATAAAAATAGAATAGAATCAAAACGATCTAATAAACCTCCATGCTCTGGAATGAAGTTGCTAAAATCTTTAATGTTTAAATTTCTTTTAAATTTAGAAACTATAAGGTCCCCTATTTGGGAAATTATACTACTTATAATGGTTAATATTGAGAAAACTATAAAATACGATATTTTATTCATAACATTAAAAAAGGTATTAATAATTATAAGAGTGAATAATATTCCGCACAAAAATCCTTCTTTAGTTTTATTGGGACTGATATGATAACACAATGGCGTTTTACCCCAAAAAACTCCTCCTAAAAATGCAAAACTATCGCTTGAAATAGTAATAATAAATAAATATAAGATTATTTTTGGGTTAATTAGCATTAAACTAAATATAGAAATGCTTCCTAATAAAATGTATATAAAAATAGCTATATTTTTAAATAATTCATTATATAAAAGATAATTATTTTTATGTATAAAAAAAAATATATAACAAAAACTTATGTATAAAGATATATTGAACATTATAAAATTGTTTATATTAGATATAAGATAATATAATCCTTTTATTATTATTAAATAATTTAATGTATAACTTAATTGAATTGTTTTAAATTTTTTTTTATATATAAAATAAATATATAAAAAACAAATGATCATTAAAAATATAAATAATATTATTGAATTATTGGGAATGTTGTTTAAATTTAGATTATTTAAGAAAAAAATTTTTTTAATATAATTATGCAAGATAGGACGATTTTGTATTTTAATAATTTGTTGATGGTACAGATGTTTTAAAATTATTTTTATTAAATAAAAACCATAAACAATATTCAAGATAAAAAAAAATAATAAATTAAGTATATTTTTGGTATTGCTAAATTTTATTATTTGGTTTGAGATTTTGATTTTTTTAATGACTTCACGAAAGGATAAATAAATAAACGTTATAAGGAATAAAATACCATTATAAATTAATAAATCTGTTTTTTGATTTTTATCTATATATATTAAAATACTTAACCATACAATAGTTATTATTAGTATTGTTATTCCTACATATATTTTTTTTTGTATTTTTTTTATATTCATACTCATATTTATTTTATAAAATATTTATTAATATTTTAATAATTCTTTATTTTTTTGATTGGTTAATTCATCTATTAATTTAATAAATTTATCGTGAATTGTTTGTATTTGTTTGATTATTTTTGTTTCCCAGTCTTGATTAAGTTTTATTTTTTTAATTTTTTCGTTAGTTTGTCTTCTGATATTTCGGATACCAATTTTAGCTTCTTCTGCGTTTCGTTTAATTTTAGATGTTAACTGAATACGTTGTTCTTCGGAAGGTTTTGGGAAAATCAATTTTATAATATTATTTTCAACTTTAGGATTTATTCCTATGTTTAATTTTAAAATAGCTGTTTTAATATTTGTGATTAAATTGGGATCAAAAGGTTTAATATGTAATTGATTACCTTCGGCTACATAAATAGAACTAAAATGTCTTAAAGGTTGTGTTTGGTTATAATATTCTATATAGACTTTATCTAATATTTGTGGATTAGCGGTTCCGGTTCTTATATATTTGAATTTTTCATTCATAACTTTAATTTGAGAGTTCATTTTCTCGTTTATTTCTTTTAGTAAAATTTCTATTTGTTGATTATAATCTTGCATTTTAATTCTCCTTAGAAGTGATTAAAGTTCCTATTTTTTCTTCTAAAATTACTTTTTTAATATTACCCTTTTCATTCATATCAAAAACTATAATATCTATTCTATTTTCCCAACATAAAGAAACAGCTGTTATATCCATAACATTTAGCCTTTGAGATATAATCTCTTTATGTTCTATTTTTTCTAAAAAAATTGCTTTTTGATTATGTTTAGGATCGGATGTATAAACTCCTTTAACATTATTTTTAGCCATTAATATTATATTAATACCTAATTCAGCGGCTCTTAAAGCGGCTGCAGTATCTGTAGAAAAAAAAGGTACCCCAATACCCCCGCTTAAAATGATAACACGTTTTTTATCTAAATGATGATCGGCTCTTTTTTTGATATAAGGTTCAGCTACTGCAAGTACTTGAAATGATGTCATTACGCGAGTTTCAATATTTAAATTTTCTAAAGCATCTTGTAAAGCTAAAGCGTTCACAATAGTGCCCAACATCCCCATATAATCTGATTGATCTCTTTTCATTCCTAGAGTTTGTCCAGTGATTCCTCGCCAAATATTACCTGCACCAATAATGATAACAATTTGTACACCTAATTCTTTAATTTCTTTAATTTCTTTAGCAATTTCTTTTACTTTTTGTGGATCAATAGTTACTTTTTCTCCTTTTAACGCTTCTCCACTTAATTTTAAAAGAATTTTGCTTAACATTATAGCTCTCCATTTTAATAAAAATTATATATTTTTATAAATTGATAAATTGTTAAATATATTTTGTTTAAAATTTTAATTTTATGATCTTTTAATTAATAAAATAAAATATTTTAAGTATTTTATTAATAATTATTTCATTAAAATAGATTTTTTTTAATTATTTAAAGCGAAACGGTAAAAAACAATAATATTTGTATTATTTTTTTGTAAATATTCTTGAACTTTGATTTTAGAGTTATTGTACATTTCTTGTTGTAATAAAATTTCTTTTGATTTTGGATTTGATTCTGTAATATGAATAGGCAAATGTTTTTCGACATTTTTACAAGGTTTCGTTAAATGTATTAAAGTTGAAATTTTACCGTTTTGATGTTTATAGTAACCAAAACTTTCTTCAGTTTTTTTGTAAACAATTTGTATACGTTTCAATCTGATTTGTTCTTGAAAAATAGTCATTTTTTGACTTATTATTTGTTTTACTGTTTTTCCTTGAAAATTATAATTTAAAAAATCATTTAATTTTCGAATACTATCGGGAACTTGTAATAAAATTTTTTCTATTGTTGTAATTAATTCTATAAATTGTATATTTTGCGCTGCAAAATCTGTTTTTATATTGAGTTCAAAGATTACAGCTTTGTTTTTGTTGCAAGCTACATGGGTTGCGCCTTCTGTCAATGGTTCATCAAATATTTCTGGATATTCTATATATTTTTCTTTATTTAATAATTCAATAGCTTCTTCTATATTGCCTTGAGTTTTTGTCAAAGCCTTTGCGCAGTCGCATATACTAAAATTAGTAATTTCTCTTAATTTTTTAATTTTTTCTATCATTTCGGGTTTCATATTTATTTAACAAACTCTTTTATTTTATTTATTTTTTATATATAATAATTTTTAAAAATTTTAAAAAAATTATTTTTATTATTTTTTTTAATATATTAAACTTAAATTTTGTTTTTTTAAAAAATATTATTTTAATTAGATTATAAAATTATTTTGTTGGATTAGGAATGATTTTATCCGATTCATTTGTCTTGTTGGTTAATTTTATGCCTTCTAAAGCAGCGTTTGCTAAAATAGAAGTTATTAATTTAACTCCTTTAATAGCATCATTATTAGCGGGAATCACATAATCTACTAAATCTGGATCACAATTACTATCTATAATTCCAAAAATAGTAATATTTAATTTTCTCGCTTCTGCAATAGCTATAGCATCTTTTTGTGTATCTATTATAATAATAGCCTGAGGTAGTTTATTCATACTTTTAATACCACCCAAGATTTTTTCTAATTTATTTCTTTTTTTAGTTAATTTAGCTATTTCTTTTTTAGTTAAATAATCCCATAATCCTTCTTCTTCTTCTTTATAAAGATTTAATAAATAACTAATTCTTTGGGTGATAGTGCTAAAATTTGTAAAAATACCACCTAACCAACGTTGATTGACATAATATTGTTGCGATCTTTGAGCTTCTGTTTTTATGATATCTTGTATTTGTTTTTTAGTACCCAGAAAAAGAATTTTTCCACCTGAAGCAACTATTTCTACAATTTTTTTATAAGCAATTTCAATATGTTCTACAGTTTTTTTTAAATTTATAATATGAATTTTATTTCTTACTGTAGGAATGCCATCATTTTTTAAACAAAAAAGATATTTTTTAGCTTTATAATGTGTTTTTTTTGCTGAATGTCCAAAATGTATACCAGCTTCTAATAATTGTTTAATATTTGTTACATTGCCCATATTTATTTTATTTTAAGTTACTCCTTTTTTTATCTTGGAATTTTTTTATTTTTATTAAAATTTCATAATTAAAAAGGGTATTATTATATTTTTTTGATTTTTACCCTAATTTCCAATCGTATTTTTTTATTAACCTTAACATTTTAACATATTTTATATATTTTGACAATTATATTTAGTAAAAATTATTGGGTACTACCGAAGCCATTTTTTCGAATTTGGTTTTCATTATTATCATTTTTAGTAAGTAAAAAATTTTGTAATATTCCTTGAGCAATTCTTTCGTTTTTATGAATAGTAATTATTTGATTAGAAAAATTGTATAATGGGATTAAAATATGTCCTTCATTTTCGATGTTATTATAATAGTCACTATCTATTACTCCTACATTATTAGTCAACATTAATTTTTTTTTAATAAATAAAGAAGATCTGGCATAAATGAGTAAAACTTGGTTTGAAGGTAAAAATAATTTTAAGCCTGTGGGTATTATTGCTATTTGTTGTGGCGGAATATTTATTTCTATAGCAGCTGCTAGATCATATCCTGCACTATATTGAGTTTGTCTTTTAGGTAATTGAATATTATTTTTTTTATAATAACTTACGACTTCAAAAAAACTTTTATTTGACATGTTACATTTTTTCTCTTTCTTTTTGGAATTAATGAATTTTTTATTTTTTTAATTTATTTCTATTATGATAATGGATAAATTTTTTTTGTAAATCGGTATCAGAAATATAAGTGTAAATTTGAGTTGTTTTTAAATGGTTATGTCCTAATAGTTCTTGTACTATTCTTAAATCTGCTCCATTATTTAATAAAATTGTAGCGAAAGCATGACGAAACATATGCGGAGATATTTTAATTTTATATTTATTATTTAGACATATTTTATTAATAATAAAACTTATACCTCTAGTAGTTATTTTATGTCCATGTTGATTTGTAATTAAAAATAATATTTCTTTATTATGGGTTAATTTAGGTCTTATATTAATTATGTAATTTTTTAACATATTTGAAAGTTTTTGATGTAAAGGAATATATCTATCTTTAGAACCCTTACCATTAATTAAAATTTGGTTAGCAGAAAGGTTTATGTTATTGATAGTTAAGTCAGCTAGTTCTTGAGCTCTTAAACCGCAGCTGTAAAGTAAATCTATTATTAAATAATTTCGGTAATTTATTATATTATTGTCTATTTTTATAGAATCTAATAATTTTTGTATATTATTGGGTTCAATAATTTTAGGTATTTTATGGTTTATTTTAATATTTGGCAATGATTTGAATATATTAGTTTTGATATTGTGTTGATCTTTTAAAAAATTATAAAAAGTTCTTAAAGTAGAAATTTTTCTTTTAATAGTTATATTTTTATTTTTTTTTGAAGTTAAATGTACTAAAAATAGACGAGATAAAATAGGATTTTTTAATTCATGAATATTGAAATCTATTTTTTTTTGATTACAAAATAATACAAACTCTTTTAAGTCAGAAGTATAATTAATTATTGTTGATTTAGAGTAATTACGTTCAATTTTTAAAAATGTTTGAAAATCTTTGATTAACTTTAAATTCATTAAACTTACTCGCTTTTAAATTTGTTTAATAATTTGTTTAACTTTTTTTAGATTAATTTTTTAAATGATTTTGATAATAAAACATCGGAATAACTAAAAAATTTTAATTTTAAACAATTCATTAGTAATAAAAGTTATATTCATGTTTCTAATTTATCATCTAAATAAAATAGTTATTCTGATAGTTATTCTAAAACCATTATTAATAATTTTAATATTATTTTTAAAGTTTTTTACATATAAATATATATTAATCAATATTTTTTCTAATATATAATAAAGTGGATATCTTATAATTTTTAGACAAAAAAATATATTTATTGTAATATATTACTGTTAATATTTATAATTTTGAATGCGAAATATTATTTATATTTTTGGGAAAATAAAAATTTTAAATTTTTAACTTTATTATTAAAATTTATGATTTTGGGATCAAAGTTATTATATTATTGATGAAAAAAAGCGGTTTAATTATAAAAATTCATAGTTATTTTTTTTATTTTTGAAAAAATATAATCAAAAATTTAATTTGTAATTCGAATGTGTTTTGAAGTTTAAATCCAATAATACAAATAATTATTTTTTTAATTTACATTATAAGTTTTAAAAAAATAATAAAATTTATTGAATTTATCTTTAAATTCTTTTATAAAAAAATAATTGTTTTTTGTAAATTAAAAAAATCTGATTTTTTATTTTTTCATCATGTTTAGAAAAAAAAGGATTTTAGAATAATGTCAATATCAGAACAAACTATAGATGGTCTTCTTTTTAAAGAAATGGTTATTAATGGCACTATTAATTTAAAAAAAAATTGTCAAAAAATAAATAATTTGAATGTTTTTCCTGTTCCTGACGGTGATACAGGCACTAATATGTATATGACTATGGCTGAAGGTATTCGTCATATTTATTATTTGAATGAAAATTCTATTACCGAAGTTTCTCGTGTTTTGGCTAATGCTTTAATTATGAGTTCTAAAGGCAATTCAGGCGTTATTTTATCTCAATTTTTTAGTGGATTATCTAATAAATTAATTCAATTAAAGAAAAGTTTTGTTAATATAGAAGAATTTATTCAATCTTTAATTAGCGGTTATCAACAAGCTTATGATTCTATATTTTCTCCTGTAGAAGGTACTATTTTAACTGTTTTACGAGATTCTCTGGAAGCTATTAATGATCAGAAATTTTTTAATAATATTGAAGAATTATTAAAGCAAATCATTAAATATGCTAAAAAATCTTTAGAAAAAACTCCTGAGCTATTACCTATTTTAAAAGAATCCAATGTTGTAGATAGCGGAGCAGCTGGATTAATATATTTTTTTGAAGGTATGTTGTTGTGTTGTCAAGGCTCGAAACTTTCTTTAAAAGAATTTGATAAAGATTTTTTGCTTTCTAAAGAAATTTTAGAAGATTTTGATCATTATAAGGCGACAGAAATATCTGATATAAGTAGTTCTAAAATTCCTTATTGTTATTGTACCGAGTTTGTAGTTCAGTTATATCAGTCTAATGAATTAAGTTTATCTAAGTTACGTAAACAATTTATTAAATTCGGTAATTCTTTAATAGTTATATTAAATGAAAAATTATTGAAAATACATATTCATACTAATAAACCTGGTTTAGTTTTGACTAATTTATTAAAATATGGTTTTTTGATTAAATCTAAAATTGATAATATTAAGGAACAAAATAAAATTTTTCTTCAAGAACAAAATTTTTCTTATGATAATTCAATTTTAAAAAAAAATTATGTTCTAATAGCAATTACTCCAAATGCAACTATTAACGAAATATTTCGAAAAGATTTTAAAGTGGATTATCTTATTATCATTGAACAACGAGAAATTATTTGGGACTTTTTTTGGACCAATTTTAATAAAATTTTAAATAAATTAGAAATTAGTGATGTTATTTTATTCCCGAATAATCCAGAAATATTAGCTAATAGTGATTTGATCAAAAATTTTAATAACTTCAATATTAGTATTATGAATACTAGTAATATAGCTCAAGGTTATAATGCTCTTGTTGCTTTTGATGAAACGTTATCTTATTCTGAAAATATCTCCCATATGAATGATAACATTAAAAATAATCTAGTAGGCAAAATTTTATTTAATCCAAATGTTAATTTATTGGAAAATTTCTCTTCAGATTTTGAAGCTTTTTTAGATTCTACTTTTTTTAAAAAAAATAATAATTTAGAAATTTTAATTATTGAATTATTACAAAAAATGATTACAAAAACAACTCAATTAATTACTATTTTTTATGATCAACAATTGGAGAAACATGATTCTTTGATAGGTTTGGAAAAATTTTTATTTAATAATTATAATGATTTAGAAATTAATAAAATCAAAAACAATGATAATATGCATTATTATTTGATTTTAGTTGAGAATTAATTTATTAAAAAAAATATCTTTGCTTAAAAAAGATATTTTAATGCGGATATGGCGGAATGGTAGACGCGCATGTTTGAGGGGCATGTGAGAAATTTTCTCTTGTGAGTTCGAATCTCATTATCCGTACCATTTAATTTTTTTAATTTTTTTAAAAAATTTTATTTAAAATTTTATATATATTTTAGTTTTTTAATTTATTTAATATGATAAACTACGTTATATTATAATTTTTGAAAAATTATAAAAATTAAATATTTAACTTTCATTAACTTAACTTAATTTACATAATTTTTAATTATTATGTCATTGAGTTAGTTTTTTTAAAAGTGGTTTTTTAAATAACCACTTTTTTAATTTTAAAATCATAAAAAAATTGATAATCTGAATTATATTTCTATGGGAAGAGGTAATTTATTTGCAAAATAAAAATTTTTTAAAACATATTGAACAAATAGCACAAGAATATGAAATAACTTTCGATCAAGTAGTTAATGCTTTAGAGAAAGCTTTAATATCTGGTTGTAAAAAAACTTTTAAACTAAAAAAATGTCGAGTTTGTTTTGAACCGAATTATGATAAAATGAATTTGTATAAACAATATATAGTTGTCGATGAAAAATGTGATTTTTCTGTTAATAAAGAACAAGATTGTATTACTTTAAAAAAAGCTAAAGAAATTAATCCTTCTGTTGAGGTAGGTGAAATTTTAGAAATTGAAGTGGATCCTAAAAAAGATTTTAATTTTTATGGTAGTCGGGATTTTAAAAATAAATTTAATGAAGAATTATTAAAATTTCAAAGAGAAAATATTTTTAATTTTTTTAAAAAATATGAAAATAAATTAATGATTGCTGAAGTAATTGAAGAAAAATTAAAATTTTTTGTTTTAGAATTAGAAAAAAAATTTAAGACTTTTATATTTAAAAAAGATTTAATGTCTAATGATAATTTTTATATCGGTGAAAAGATTTTTGTTTTAATTACAGGGGTTCACAATACTACGCCTAAACATCTTCAAATTTCAGTTAGTCGTGTTAATAATCAATTTATTATCGAATTATTTAAATATTTTATTCCGGAAATTAAAGATGGTATTGTTCAAATTATGGCTATTGCTCGTATTCCTTCTAGTCGAGTTAAACTTGGATTATTATCTAATAGTAAACAAGTAGATCCTATTGGCGCTTGTATTGGTGCGCAAGGTCATAGAATTAAAAATATTTTAAATATTTTAAGAGGTGAAAAAATAGATTTATTTAAATGGAGCTTAGATGCGGAAAAATTGATAATTAATGCTTTAAAACCGGCTCAAGTAGATCAAATAAATTTAGATTTTGATAACAAAAATGCTTTGGTTTTTGTAGCAGCTGATCAAGTCGCTTTAGCTATTGGTAAATTAGGGCAAAATCTTAGATTAGCTATTCAGGTTACTAAATGGCAAATAGAAATTAAAACTAATGAAGAACGTTAGTCTTTTTATTTTTTGATAAAATTTTTTGTTAATTCCGATTTTATTGAGATTTGATATTAAAAAAGTATTTTTATAATTTATATCTGTTATTTATCTTGTTAATTTTAAAGTAAAATTTATCTTTTTTATAATTAACTTATAGATGTACGGTTAATATATAAAAATTCGTTAAATATAAATATCTAAAGGAGAAAAAATAATTATATGCAAAATAAAAAGAAAAAAGAAGATCATCAACAAGGTGATAAATCTGGTAATTTACTTACAAGTGATTATATTTATAATCCTAATCATACTATTAAAGAATTGGCTGAAATTTGGAAAATTTCAGAAAAATTTTTAATAGGGGCGCTTACAAAATTAGGGATAAAAAATAAAGTGCATCAATGTTTAACAAGAGATTTAATTGAGTTATTAGGTTTAAAGTTCAATATTAATATTATCGATGATTGTATAGTTAATGAAGAATTTATATCTCAAGTACCAACGAAAGATTTAATAACTCGTTCTCCTATTGTTACAATAATGGGCCATGTAGATCATGGTAAAACCACTTTATTAGATGTTATTCGTAAAACACGTGTTGTCGATCAAGAAGCGGGAGGCATTACTCAAAAAATTGGTGCTTATGAAGTGGTTTATAATGGTAAAAAAATTACTTTTATAGATAGTCCGGGTCATGAAGCTTTTACAAAAATGCGCAGTCGAGGAGCTCAAATTACTGATATTTGCGTTTTAGTTGTAGCTTGTGATGATGGCGTTAAAGCTCAAACTTTAGAATCTGTTAAACATGCTCAAAAAGCGAAAGTTGATATTATTATAGCTCTTAATAAAATAGACAAAATCCCTAACCAGAAAGAACGTATTATGTCAGAATTATCTGAATATAATTTAATTCCTAAAGAATGGGGTGGAGATACTTTTTATATTGAAATATCTGCATTAAAAACTAAAGGTATTGATAATTTATTAGAAACTATTTTGTTAGTAAATAATAAACGTCCAAGGATAATTAAGGCTCAACAAAATGTATTGGGTACTGTATTAGAAGCTAGTTTGATTAAGAATAAAGGTTCCGCAGCTACTGTTATAATTAATCAAGGTATTTTAAAAATTGGAGATATTGTTGTTGCTGGCCATGCTTATGGTAAAGTTAGAGCCTTAGAAAATGACATTCAAGAAAAAATTCAAAAATGTTTTCCTTCGCAACCTGTGGTTATTTATGGTTTTAAACAAGTTCCACAAGCTGGAGATTTATTAATGGTTGCTACTAATGAAAAAATAGCGAAACAAATTATCGAGATAAGACAACAAAAATCTCAAGAAAAAAAACACCAAGAATTGCAAAAAAATTTAGAACAAAATTTTATGGAAGAATTATTACAGGAAAATGTATCTCATTCAATATTAAATTTTATTTTAAAAACAGATACTCAAGGTATGATTGAGGTTATAACAGAATCATTAAAAAACTTAGATTTTCATGGAGTTAAAATTAATTTTATTAAAACAGCTACCGGAGCTTTAACGGATAATGATATTATGTTAGCTAGTACTTTTCAAGCTATTATAATTAATTTTAATAATTTAGTGGATCAGAATATAATAAAATTAGCTGATAATTTAAAAGTTGAAGTTAGAAGTTATCAAATTTTATATCGCTTAGTGGAAGATATCGCGAAAAAATTAAAAACTTTATCCAAGCCTATTTTTCAACTTAAATTTACAGGTAAAGCTGTTGTTATTCAGGTTTTTTATAGAAGTGATAAAAATAATATAGCTGGTTGTCGAGTTATTAATGGTGTTATTTATAATGGCGCCTCTGTTCAAGTTAAGCGTCAACAAAAAATAATTTATCAAGGCAAAATTGTTTCTTTAAAACATTTAAAAAATAATATTGATCATGCTAAAACAGATAGTGAATGTGGTATTGTATTTGATAATTTTAATGATTTCCGTATGGATGATATAATAGAGGCATCTCGAATGGAGGAAATAGTTAATGAGTAATTTGATTTTAGAAAGAATGTCAAGCATTATTCATAGAGAATTAGTTAGTATTGTTAATAAAGTGATTCAAAATTCACAAATAGGTTTTATTAGTATTACGGACGTTAAACTTACTAAAGATTGTTCAATAGCTAAAATTTTTTATACTATTATTGAAAAAAAACCTGAAATTTTAAATTTAGCTAAGAATACTTTAGAAAAAAATAAAAAAATTATTCGTCAAGATTTAGCTGACAAAATAAGGAAAAAAATTCGTTATATTCCTGATTTAATATTTGAATATGATTATGAACTTTTACATGGACAACGTATAGAAGAATTATTAAATAAATTAAATAACTAAATGTTTTTAAATAGATATTTATATACATGTTTTTAAATTTATATTTCAATTTTCTAAGTTATTAGAGGCTTTTTATGATTGCTGAAATTTTAATAGATTTATCTTTGAATTCTTATTTTTCATCTTTTGATTATATAATTCCTAAAAATATGTTAAATTTAGTCCAAGTAGGTACTAGAGTTATTATTCCTTTCAAAGATACTGTTCGTTTGGGTTATGTTCTTGCTATTAAAGAAAGTAGTATATTTGCTAATAAAGAAATAATAGAAGTTCTTGATTTAGTGCCTTTTCTAAATCAAGAATTTTTTTTATTAATGGATGAATTGTTTAAAGTCCCTTTCAATTCCAAAATTTCTGTTTATAGAACAGTTTTGCCTAAAGATTTATTAACTTCTTATGTTCGTAAAATTTCTATTTTAAAATCTGATTTGGTGCCATTAGAATTAAAACAGTATTTAACCGAAAAAAATTTTTTGTTAAACGTTAAAAATAATTTTAAGATTTCCTTTTTAAGAAAATTAAAAAAAGAAAAAATTATTGAAATGTCTATTGTCCCAAAAAAAGAACTTTCTCAATTGTCTTATGATAATATTAAATCTTTAGTTTCTCAAGAAATAATAGAAAATAATTTTTTTAATTTAAATGATCAAACCAGTAACACAGAGAAAAAAGAAATGTTAAAAATTTCTTTAACCATACAGCAACAAAATATTTTTAATAAATTTGTACTAGATCAATATAAAAATTATTTATTAATTTATTCTTTAGAGTCTGATAAATTAAAAATATATTATAAATTAATTCAAGAAAATTTAATTAACAAAAAACAAATTCTTATTTTGGTGCCCGAAATCATTTTAATTGAACATTTAGTTAGAAAGATTAAAATACAATTTCCTGATATTACGATATTCGTTAATCATGGCCGTATTAAGAATAATTTTAAAAATTCTAAATTACAACAATTAAATGCAGATTTGATTATAGGCAATAATATTGCTATTTTTACTCCTTTTATAAATTTAGGGATTATTATAATAGATGATGAGCATCATGAATCTTTTATTGAAAAAATAAAAATGCCTTATTATGATGTTAGAGAATTAGCTCAAGTAAGAGCTAATTATAATCGAATACCATTGCTTTTATCTAGTTTATCTCCATCGTTAACAAGTTATTATCGAGCTAAAATACTAGGCGAATATATTTGGTTAAATTTACAAAATAATGAAAATAAATATGATATTCAATTAATTGATATGAAAGAAGAATTAAAAGAAGGGAATTTATCCCCTTTATCGTCGACTTTAACTGAATTATTAATGGAAAATATTAAATCAAAATTAAAAAGTTTATTATTCATTAATATTAAAGGTTTTTCACGTTTGGTTTTGTGTTTACATTGTGGTTATATTCCTAAATGCTCTAATTGTAGTTGTATTTTACATTATTATATTGATTTGAAAATATTAAAATGTTCTTTTTGTGGTCATAAAGAAAAATTTCTTGAATATTGTTCTTTGTGCGAACAAAAAACTATTTCTAGTATGTTTTCGGGTATTTTATCTGTTGAAAATTTTGTAAAACAAAAGATACCTGAATCTCGTATTTATTGTATAGATTCGGATAACATTCGAAAGTTAAATATGAAAGAGTATGAAAATATTATATCTAATTTGAATAATAATAAAATAGATATTTGTTTAGGTACTAAAATGATAATTAAGAATAGTATTTCTTGGCCGATGAGTTTATTAGGAATTATTTTATTCGATGCATTATTAAATATAAATCATTTTACAGCTTCAGAAAAAGCTTTTCAATTTTTAGTACAATTAATATATAATATGCCTAAAAAATCTCGTATTATAATACAAACTTATAATATTAATCATTATATTTTAGATTCTATTGTAAATAATAATTTTGAATTTTTTTATGAAACAATCTTACAAGAACGTCAGATTAGTGATTATCCTCCTTTTGGTTTGATAAGTAAAATTTTAATTATGCATCCAAGTATTGTTAAAGTTCAAGATATAGCTAATAAAATTAAGATTATTTTGCAGAATAATTTGTCAATTGATATAGCTATTGTTTTAGGCCCTTCTATAGCTAAACGTTCTTTTCAAATTATAAAGAAAAAAATTTTTTATCGTGTTTTTTTAACTTTAAAATATAAAAATTGGCCTTTAAATTTGGATTTTTTAAAAAAATATTATTTTGATAAAAATACTCGTATTATATTTGATCGTTTTGATACTTTAACAGATCGTGATATTGTGACGTTTTTTTGATTTTTTGTTATTTTATATATTATTTGTTGTTAATTTAAAATTTATTTTTTATTTTTAATATTAAATTTATTCTCTGTACCTTGGTATAGATTAATAATATTTTTTTTATGTTTTATGAAAATTAAAACAGTTATAATTGCCATCATTATAGAGTTATATAAATTTGTTTTCGTTATATATAAATTAATATTAGTAATGATTGTAGCAATTAAAGAAGCTAAAGAAGCATAACCGGTTAATTTGACTAAGATTGCAAAAATCATAATACCTAAAACCCCACTCCAAAAATGAATCCCTGCAATTACTCCAACAGAAGTTGCTATAGCTTTTCCTCCTTGGAAATGATTAAAAATAGAAAACATATGCCCTAAAATAGCACACACCCCTAATATTATTGTTTTTTCTTTGGGAAATAAACTTAAATTATAATTTTTAAAAATAAAAATAGGCAAAAATCCCTTCATAAAATCTAATAAAAAAGTTAATAAACCGTATTTAAAACCTAAAATTCTTGTAACATTGGATGCCCCAATATTTTTAGAACCTAATAAATTGATTTTTCTGTTATGGTAAAAACCTATTAATAAACCGAAAGGAATAGAGCCTATAAGATAACAGATTATACAGATTATAATATTGGTTAATAAGTAAAACATATATAATTGCAATTCTCCTTTTGTATTTGTTAAATAAAATTATTCATTTTTTAATTTTGTTATATATAATATTAATTTTGATTAAAAAATATAAAACTACTTAATTAAATTTAAATAATTTTGTAAGAATAGGTTATGATCTTTTTTATGTTAAAAAAATATTTAATACTGCAAATTATAAAAACATGTTTCGAAAGAAAAAAAAAATTATTTATTTTAATTACTTCGTTGCATTTAATATTTTTTACTTTTTATTTTATTTATTATAACTTATGTAATAATATGTTTAATTTTAAAAAACAATTTTTTAAATGGTGTCGTTTGTGTTTTCGTATCTTTGTTAAAAATATTGTTGCATTTTTTTGTGTAATATATGCTATTTATGTTGTTATTGTTTGAAATAAAAATCAATAAATTTTAACATAAATCATTAAGTGTAATTTAGGGAATTTAATAGAAGAAAAAAATAAAGATCAACTTTTAATATATTGTTGATCTTTATTAATTTTAAATTTAAATTTAAACTAAAAAATAATTTTTATTTTTTATAAAAATGAATTTTATGCCATATATATACTACGGAAAGCTATATTTGCGATGACATATACTAAAGGTCCTGTTAATCTGGTAGCTATCATAGCGAAAGGTAATAAATTCATTCTATGAGATATTGTCATAACTCCTACATTGCCTGCTCCACCAATGCTGTAAGAAGAAATTCCTGATGTTAGAGCTGTTTCTAAAGGATAAAAACCTAATTTTGGCGCTATTAAGAATGTAATCAAGGTAGCTATTAATAAAGATGCGCATACAGTTATTAAAACACTTGGATTTGAAATTGTTGATTTTAATTGTTCAAAATTTGTAGTTAATCCTAAACCCACTAATACAGCGCTTGTGAAATTTTCTGTCATAAATTTTCCAGATTGAGTAACAGCATTTTGATTTTCTTGAGACATTAAGTTAAATATTTTAATCAACAATAATAAGATAATCATGTAAACCATAGGATCCATTTTACCGAATAATAATTGATTTATCATGCTACCTATTGAATAAAGTGCAAAAATAATTAACCATCCCATGCCTATTGTTTTAAAATCTATTATGCCACTATTTTTAGTAGTTTTTGTTTGATTTATTTGATCTAATTGAGTAGAAGATTTTTCTAATTTTCCTTTTCCACTGTATTTGCTTTTATCAAAAATGATGTAGAGTAATCCTGCTATAAAAATACTTAGTGTACGGGCTAAAACTAAAGGTCCTAAGATAGCAGTTCTAATAGTTGAAGCTTCAGTTTTAAAAGCTTCTTGATAAATACCATTAGCAAAACCATTAATTCCTAAATTAGTGCCTCCATTGGTTAAAGGAACAAATACAAAAAATATTACATCCCATATAGAACCTTGACTACGACTTGCAAATATACTTGGACATTTATAATTTAATAAATATCCTAATCCTCCAATAGCGAAACCACATACGAAAACACTAAAAATTGTTAAAGGTACGAATTTTATTAAAGATCTTCTTAATAAGTTACGATCTACACTTAAAAGACTTCCTGCTATAACAATGGTGATAAAAAATTGCGAAAAATTAATACCTATTCCGAAATTTTGATTAGGTTTATTAAAGAACCCTTTATCTATATTTTCAGCTAGTTGTCTCGGTATCCAACCTTTAAAAACTAAATAAGACGGTATGAATATACAAAGTAAAAATCCTAAACCTAATTTATTTAAAACAGGTACTTTTGACCCTATATAACTTAAAGTAATTCCTAACATAGTTATTAAAAATAAAGGAGTTAACAAAGGATGATAAAATTTATTAATTTTGTCTGGATATTTGTGGATGCAAAAAATGTTTAATCCTAATACACAAAGTAATGTTACAAAAAAAATAGGTTTAAAACCAAATATTTTATTGTTTTTGTCTTTTTTTATTTGATTATTGGACATTTTTAGGATATACCCCTTTCGTTTTTAACAGATATTTATAGTTTCAAAATTTAATTTTTTATTTTAAAAAAATATCTTGTTAAAATTTAATATTTTATTAATTTATTTTAGTATTTCGCTTAATATTTTATTATAATGTTTAGCGGCTATCAAGAAAGCAATTTTATTTGCAAATAAATATTTTATTTTAAAAATGAAAAATTTTTATATGTAAATGAAATTCATGGAATTGCGAATAGTTTTAATGTTTAGATTATTTTATAGGAATTTTTATTCCCAAAATATCTCCAACATAAATCTATTTTAGCATAAATAAATTAAAAAAAATTTAAAATTTTTTGTTTTGTAATTATCTAATAAAACATATTTAGATGAGTTTTTTTTATAATTTTGTTAAAATAATCTTACTCTGTTTTTTTAAAATTACAAATAATATAACAATTTTTAGATTTTTATTTTTATATTATTATCAAAATTTTATAAAATAACTTATATTTAAGTAATTTAAAATTTTTTTCTATTGTTATATTAGTAGTATTTATTATAATTTTGGATTATTTTAATGCTTGATACAACGCAACGATTTTGTTTTAAATTTTATTTATATTTTTAGTAAATTTTTATTTTTAGTGATTATAAAAACAAGAATTAGGACGATAATATGAGATGAAAAGAATATATTTTTTTGATATAGATCAAACTCTTTATCATAACGATAAAAAAATAATTTTGCCACAAACGAAAAAATTAATTTTAGACTTGGCAAATAAACCTGATATTATTTTAGGGATTGCTACGGGTAGGAATTATCGTAATTTAAACGTTCTGGGAGATTTAATATCTTGTTTCCAATATTTTGTAATTATGAATGGCGCTGTAACTATATCTAAAATTGATGGTATTATTGATGAAAATCCTATTCCTCGGGAATATATTGAGTGTTTTGTTAATAAAATTAAATCTTTTAATATTTTATTAGCCGGTGTTAATGTTGGTAAAGAAGTAATTTTATATAATCCTAATTTATCTGATTTATCTTTGGTGAATTATTATCAAAAAGAATTAAATTATGATTTGGTTTATGATTTAAAATTTATGTCTAAGATATATTTTATGGTTGCTTTAGGTTCGGATGTTAAAAAAATTAGAAATTTTATGAATAATTTAAATTTTTTAAATGTATGTTTTTGGCAAAATCATGTAGATTTAACTGTTAATTATGTAAATAAATATTATGGTATTGCTAAAGTTAAATCCAAATATCCTGATTATCAATTAATTTGTATAGGAGATGGTAGTAATGATGTTGAAATGTTATCTTATGCAGATATTGGTATAGCTATGGGTAATAGTTTATATCCTCGCACTAAAGAAGTAGCTAAATTTATAGCTCCACATATCGATGCAGATCAATTATATGATTTTTTTCAAAAAAATATACTTATATAAATTTTAATAGAAAATTTATTTTATTTATTTAAATTTATAACGTTTAATAAAGTTTATATTTTAGATTTTTAATGAAAAAGTTTTTTAGGAAAAAGGGATTATGGATCAAAAAACACAAGAGTTGCAAATATTTTTTCAAAAATTTAAAGTCTTGAAAGAAAAAGAAAAAGAGATTTTTTCTCGTATTGTTAATAAATTGTTTCAAGTTAATTATTTAACTTCTCAAAAAAATTCTGATTTAAATGATTATAGATTTATTTTATTACATCAAGAAATGTTTATTTCTTTTTTAAAATTAATAGATTTTGAATTAGAAATTCAAAAACATGATGAAGTTATTTTTATTAAAAATGTTCAACAATTAAATAAATTAAGAATTAAAAAAGAAGAAAGTTTATTGTTATTTTTGTTTAGGATTTTATTCCAAAAAAAGAAAGAATTAGTGCCTTTAAATCATAAAGTGGAAATTTATTTACAAGATATTTATCTTGAATTAAAAAGTATTGGATATACTGAGATGCATAAACTAACAAAAGAAAAAATAAAAAATTCTTTACTTTTGTTTAAACAGTATAACATTATTGATTTTTCTGATTATAATCATTATCTACCTAATGATTTAATTATCCGCATTTATCCTACTATTTTATATTTAATTAATTTAGGTATGCTGCAATATTACCAAGAATTATTTACTACGAATGTGACTAATTAAAATGAAAAAATTAACAAAAATACAATTAGTTAATTGGCATTTTTTTTCTTTTCAGATTATTGATATTGAGTCTAATACTTTGGTTTCCGGGGAAAATGGTTCTGGTAAATCCACTTTGTTAGATGCTTTGCAATATGTTTTAATAGGGGAACGCAATCATGTAAAATTTAACATAGCAGCAAATGTTAATGCTAAACGTTCTTTGGAAAGTTATATGCGTTGTAAAATCGGAGCCGAAAATAAAGAATTTTTAAGGGATCAAGATGTAATTACGCATATTTTATTAGAATTTTATGATAATGTTAATAAAAAATATAGTATTTTCGGATGCGTTTTAGAACTTTCTCGTAGTAGTAATTTAAAAGAAAAATTTTATTTTATAGAAAATATTCAATTTATTAATGGTATGTGTGTAGAGGATAATCAACCAAAAACACAAAAACAACTTCTTCTTTTTTTACGCCAATATATTCCTAATTTTAATTTTTTTGATACTAAAAAGCAATATCAAAACGCTATAAGTAATTATTTAAATATTAATATAACTAAATATATTCAAATGTTACCTAAAGCTTTAGCTTTTAAACCACTTAATTTACAAAATTTTGTTTTTGAATTTTTATTAGAGCCTAATCCTGTAAATATTTCTAGTTTAAAAAATAGTTTTAAACAATTAAAAAAATTAGAACTTCAAATAGAATTTGAAAAAAATAAATTATTTCATTTAACTAATATTATAGATGCTGATAAAAAATTTATTCATTTAAAAGACCAAATTCAAATTTATCAATGCCTTTTATATCAAATACAAATTAAAAAAAATCATTTTTATTTTAATTATTATCAGTCTAAGAAAGAAGCGGATGAATTAAGTTTAAAAAAATTATTATTTAAGAAAGAAAAAATTAATTTAACTATAGAAAATTTAAATAATGAATTAGCAGTTTTAAAATCTAATGATAAAAATTTATTTTTAAATAATTTGCAAAAAGATTTAGTATTTTATCAAAATATTGAAAAAAACTTAAATAACAAAATTAATTTATTTCAAAGTCAGATTAATCAAGAATTAACAAATTTAAAACAGTTACAAGATTTATTTTTATTTGAAATCGATAAAGATAGTATTAATTTTATAAGTAATTTTTTGAACTTAGAGTTTTCTGAAATGAAATTAAGTTTACCGAGATTAAAGATTATTTTGGAGAAGCTATCTGTATTTATATCAAAAGAAATAATTAATTTTAATATACAAAAAAATGATTTTAATAAAATTATTTTAGATTTACAGAAAAAAATTTCCGAAAAAGAAAATGATTGTCGTGTTCTTTCTTCTGTTAGATCTGTTTATCCTAGGCACATACAGAAATTAATTGAAATTTTAAATCAAAAATTAAGTGATTTTTATAATTTGTCAGTATTTATTTATCCTTTATGCGAATTAATAGATATTAATGATAATTTATGGAGAAATGCTATAGAAGGTTTTTTGGGAAATAGAAAATTTAATTTGTTAATAGAAGAAAATTATTTTGATCAGGCATTAAAAATATATAGAAATTTACCGCAATCTTTAGATAATAATTTTTATGACATAGGATTAGTTAATGTAGCACAAATACCTTTAATAAAAGATAATGCTAATAGTTTATCTACTAAAATATCTTCTAGTAATCAAAACGCTTTGAAATATATTCGTTTACTTTTATCTAATATTATATGCGAGTTAGATTTTTTAAATTTAAAAAAACACAAAACAGCTATTACTCCTGATTGTTTAGTGTATAGCCAATATACTTTAAGAAAAATTAATCCAAAACTTTATCAATTCCCATATATCGGTAATAATTCTATTAAGATGCGTGAAAATTTGTTTTTGTTAGAAATTCAAAAATCTAAATCTTTGATATTCCAACATAAAAGTGAATTATCTAAATATCAAGAAATTCTTAATTTATTGAATAAAAGTCAATTAGCTAATATTTTAAGTTCTGATAATTTTAATTTATATTCAGAATTATTTTCTATTAAAGATAAAATAAAAAAAATTTATAAACAAATAAATGAATTAAATTCCGATTTAAGATTTCAATGTGTAGAAGATAATTTAGTTTCTTTGATGGAACAAAAGAAAAATAATAATGAACAATTAGAACAAATTTTATTTAAAATGGCGGAATTAAAGAATAATTTGCATCATTATGAATCTGAAAATATAAAGGTAAGAGTTACTTTATCAGAATTAAATCAAAAATTAGATATTTTAAAGAATAAAATTAATTCTCCTGCTATAGAAGATAAAATTAATATACATTTATACAATTATTGTCAAAAATATAATGATAATTACGAATTAATTTTAAGTAAAGTTAATGATTATTTAAAAAATATAGAACAACAAAAATTAACTCAACAAATAGAGTTAATGAATAAAATGCAGCTTTATTTAAAAACATATAACATTTCTCATATTGAAGCTAAATTAGAAAATTTGGAATATTTTTACCAAGAATATCATTCTATTAATTCTCAAAATTTATCATCTTATGAACAAGAAGCTAAAGAATTAACTCATAAAACAGAAATAATTTTTAAAGAAGAGTTTATTAATAAACTAAAAGAAAGTATAGATAATACTAAACAACAAATTCACAAATTAAATAAATTATTAAATGATAGACCTTTTGGTAATGATAGTTATCAAATACTTATTAAACCTTCTAATGACCCTGATTATAAAAAGTATTATGATGTGATTTCTAGTTATGAAAATAATGAATCTCAGAATGAGTTATTAGAAAGAGGATTAATGTGCGAAAATACTTTATTAGAAGAATTATTTGATAAAATAATTTCTTTTGAGGAAGGTTATGAGGATATAGCAGAATCTTTTTTAGATTACCGTAACTATATGACTTATGATATTCAAATTAAAGATATTAATAATAATTATTCTTTGTTTTCAAAAATTTTTCGTGAAAAATCTGGAGGAGAGACTCAAGTACCTTTTTATATTATTATGTCTATTTGTTTTGAACAATTGATAACTAGTTCACAAAATAATCAAGGTTGTTTAGTTTTGTTTGATGAAGCTTTTAATAATATGGATGAAGCCAGAATAGAAGGTATGATGTGCTTTTTTAATTCTTTAAAGATTCAATTTATTATGGCTATCCCGCCGCAAAGAATTGTAGATATTTCTCCTTATGTACAAACTAATTTGATTATTATTAAAGATAATAATCATGTGGTTGTCGAAAATTTTACAAGAAATGTATTGAATTTTTAGGTGTTTATTTTTTTAAAATGAATAATTTGTTAAATTTTTAGTAACTTTTACGATTTGATATCTTATTTATTATTAATAGGTTATTTTTTCATTTTCTAAAATCAATTAATTTATATTTTTTTAATTTTTAGTTTATATTTAGTTACAATTATAAGTTTAGTATTAATTTTAAGGTTTTATGATTTTGAATATTATTTTTTTAATTTCGTTATATTTAATGAGAAAAGTTATTATTCTAGACATTTGGTATTTGTTCATATTTTTTATTTTTTCTTGATTACATAAGATAGAGAAGTTAATTTTTTGGTTTTTTTGTCTTAATTTTAATAAACGTAATAAATAATTATGTTGTTTTGGTGTATAATGATGTTTATTCCAGTATTGAGTTTTATAAGACGATTTATCGTTTTCGTGTAAATTTAACCAATCATTAGCGATAGCAAAACAATTATCTTCGTTTCCTTTAAATAAACATTTAGCTGTTTTTGGTTCTTTTTTTCCTCCTATAGCTATATAAAAATCTTTATAATTAGTTATATAAGCCCAAGCATGAAACCCTGCTATATAATGCTTTCCTTTGTTTGTGAGATCATACCATTCAAAATTTGAATTTTTTAATATATCATATTTTTTCATTTTAATATTTTTAGTGAACTGTATTGTTTTTGGTTCTCTTGTATTTAATGATATATTATTGGAATTCTGTTGAGTTAATTTTTTTTTCTTTTTGGAATCATATGGAGATAAATATTCGAATAAATTAGGATTATTTTGGATAGATGTACCAAAATCTAATACAATACAATCTTTTTTGGTAATATGAGGATATTTTGTATGGTTAACAAGTCTTAAACCGCGACCAATCATTTGTTCGATGGTAGATTTAAAAGAACTTGGGCGTAATAACACTACACAGGAAACAATTTGACAATCCCATCCTTCTGTTAGCACATTAACGTTGATAATAACTTGAATTTTTTCTTGATCAAAATTTTTTAAGATAATGTTTCGTTTTTCGATATTATAATGTCCTGTAATTAATTGAGCCTTAATTCCGGCTTTTTGAAATGTTTCTGTAATATCGTAAGCATGTTTAATATTGGCGCAAAAAATTACAGTTTGACGATTTTGAGCATATTTTTTCCAATAAGAAATTACTTCTGAATTAATAACAGTTGTATTTATAATTGCTGCCACTTTATTTAAATCATATTCTTGATTTTTTTGATATAAATTATATATTTTTTCTTTAATACCGACATCTCTAATAAACACTTCTGGTTTCACTAATAACCCTGCTTTAATTAATTCTTTGATTGTAATTTGGGCTGTAATTTCTGGAAAAATTTCTTTTAATTTTTTTTTATCACCTCTTATAGGAGTAGCTGTTACACCAAGAATTTTACAACTAGGATTGTATTTCAAAAAATGATCAATAATTATTTTATAAGTATTTGCTGCAGAATGATGTGCTTCGTCTATTATTAACATATCTATATTAGGATTTTCAGGAAGATTTTTAGCTAAAGTTTGTACCATGGCAAAAATTACTTGAGAATCCCATTTTTTAATTTTTGCATTAAAATAACATGTTGTAATATTTGAAGTAATAGTTTCAAAAGCTTTTTTATTTTGTTGCATTAATTCGTCTCTATGAACTAACACACAAGCTTTTTCAATTGATTTTATTTGAAAAAAATGTTTTAAAATAAAAGAAAACATAATTGTTTTTCCTGAGCCTGTTGGAGCTACAAGTAAAGTAGTTTGTTGGTTATCAAAAACTTTAATAATTTTATCAGTAAGCTGTTTTTGTATTTTGTTCAGTAACATAAAAAAAGCAATCCTTTTTGATTTATGTTAACATTATATATTTCTATTTATTATTAACATTTATTTGTCTTTATAGATTAATTATAATTAACTAAAAATGATTTAAAATATTGAATTAATAAAATATTAATATTTTATTTTAGCTACGAATTAATTCTATTTATTTTAAATTATTTTAAATAATGTAAATTATGAGATTTTTTTATTATTTAAAATAATTTATGGTTTTCTATAATTGATTAATATATTAAAAATTTATAAATCTATAAACATATTAACAATTATTTTTAAAATATATAAATTAATAAATTTTATGAATAAATATCGATAAAAATCAGACGTAAAATTTATAATTGTGTTGCACATTATAATTTAAAAATTTAAATTTTCTAATTTGTAATTTTATAAACAATAATGATTTACTCTTTTTCTTAATATATTCTTTAAATATTTTTTAATAATATGAACTGTTTATTTTGCATTATTTTAAGGTTATTTTTAATTATTTTTAAAATTATAAAGAACTTTTAAAATTATAAGGAAAATAATTAAATTATATTTAAAACTGATTTAATGTTTTTTAGTATCATTTATGTATAATATTTGCATTTTTTGTTTTTTTCAGTTACGATAAAAAGTAGCTTTGAAATTAATATAGCTTTATGTTACTAGTTAAAAATGAATTATTTTCAATATTATTTGATAATAATTTTTTTTAATCGGATACGATTAATTTGTGTTAAATATATTTTGTTTTAGATTTTTATATAAGTATATTTTTAATTTTACGCTATGTATTGAATTAATTTATTTTTTAAAAATAATACATTTTTTTATTATTCTTATATATTTTTGATGATAAATTGTAAAATTAAATTTATTTTTATATATTTTATTTAATTTTCAATAAAATAGGCATTTTAGTGACTAATATTTTTTAATATTAGTCACTTTTGTATTTATTTATTAGTTTTTTAGTATCTTGATAAAAAAATAGAATATTGATTTATGTTTTAATTATTTTGGCCATAACACGAATAATTTTAGTAATCTAATTATTAATTTACGTAAAAGAAAGGTAGGTTTTGAATATATTTAAATGAAAAAAAATAGTAAATTTATACAAATTATTGTTAGTTTATGTATTTTTAGTTTGATTATGTTATGTTTATCTTTTTTTTATAAATCGATGTTAAAAGATATGTTTTTTTTATATATATATTTAATTTTGAAAATTATATTAGGCTTGTTATTATTGATTTTTAGTGTTTATTTTTTTATTTTATCTGAAGAATTTATAGTCGGTGGTTTAGAAAGTAATTTACTTTTTTTAGATAAAGTTTTTTTTTACAATCGTTCGGAAAATAAACAAAATTATTTTTTTAGCAATCCTTTAGGTATTATAATTTCTCGTTTAATTATTATGTTTTTATGCGGTTTTTGGTTACCTAATACTTTCTTTTTTTTATTTACTACTATTTTATTTAATTTAGTGTTTACTGGGTCTATTAAATTTTTGTCTAAATGTTCTATAAATAAAAGTTTTTTTATCAATTTATTTCCTGTTTGTATTAAAAAAAATCATGTTTTAAAACTTTCAATTATTTCTTTAATTATAAGTTTATGTATAGGGATTGGTTGTGGTTTAATTTTTTCTAGTGGTTCTTCTACTGGTGGCACTGATATTATATTTTTACTATTAAATCAAAAATTTAATTTTAATTTGCGTTATATTTTGTTTTTTATAGATGGAATTATTATATTTATTTCTTTTTGGATAGATTTATTACGTTATAAATATATGAGAAATTTTATTATTACTAAATATTTTTTTTCTTTTGTAATTTTAATATTGGTGGTTAATTTAATTTCTTTATTTCAATAATAAAAAAATTTATGTTAAATGTCATCATATTAATTATTTATTAAATTATGATTGTTAGTTAATATTTATTTAGAAATAATTTTTGTAAAGTATTTTTATTTTTTTAAGAATATACTATTTAAATAGATTTGCAAATAATAAAAAAAGATTTATAATATAGTAGTAATTTTAATTTTTATTGAATTATTAAAGTAACGATCGGTTTTTAATCATAATTGTGTTTAAAATTTTTAATACAAAATTTTAAATTTTAAATCAATTTTAAAATTAAATTTAAATTGGAGTAAAGCGGGATATAGTTATTTATGAATAAAACAAAAATTATTTGCACTTTAGGGCCTTCATGTTATTCTGAAGCAGTTTTGAAAAAAATGATTTTGAGCGGTTTAAATGTTGCTAGATTTAATTTTTCTCATGCTGATTATGATATGAGTAAAAAAATAATTTCTATTATTAGAGCTATTAATCAAGAATTAAACAGATATGTAGCGTTAATGTTAGATACTAAAGGTCCCGAAATTAGAACTCATAATTTTGATGGTGATGTTTTAATACAAAAGGATTCTTTAGTGAGAATTGCTTCAACGGAAGTTTTAGGTAATAGTGAAATTTTCTCTGTAACTTATCCTAATTTTTATAATGAACTAAATATAGGCGATTTTATTAACATTGACGATGGTTACTTATCTTTACAAGTTATCGAAAAAGATAATCTTAAGAAAGAATTAATTACGAAAGCTCAAAATAGTCATTTAGTTAAATCTCGTAGAGGTGTTAATGTTCCTGGTGTTAAATTAAATATCCCTTTTTTATCAAAAAAAGATAAACAAGATATTTTGTTTGCTATTGAACAAAATTATGATTATATTGCAGCTTCTTTTGTTCGTAGTGCTCAAGATATACAAGATATTAGAGATCTTTTGGAATTGAATAAATGTGATAATATTAAAATTATTGCTAAAATAGAAAATCAAGAAGGTATTGATCATATAGATGAAATTTCATCTATTGCGGATGGTGTTATGGTTGCTAGAGGTGATTTGGGTATTGAGGTTGATGGCACTTTAGTTCCGTTATATCAAAGTGAAATTATTGATAAATGTCTTCAAAAAGGTAAATTGGTAATTGTAGCTACTCAAATGTTAGAATCTATGCAAAAAAATCCTCGTCCAACTAAAGCTGAAATTTCAGATGTTTTCAATGCGGTTCGAGAAGGTACAAGCGCTACTATGTTATCTGGCGAAAGTGCTTCAGGTAATTATCCTGTAGAATCTGTTCAATATATGTATAATATTAATAAAAGTGCGGAAAAATTTTTAGATTATGATGTTTTTTTAAATTATTATGAACCTAAAGCTTGGCGAGAAAAATTTTTATTAGGTGCTATTGAGTTAGCTAATATTACAGATACTAAAGCTATTTTAGTAAATAGTTTTATAGATGCTTGTATCATTTCGAAGTTCCATTCTGCAGTACCAATACTAGCTATAGTTGATAATATTAAAGAAGCATCTTGGTTGTCTTTGTATTTCGGTGTTATACCGGTTTTGAATTCTGATGAATTAAAACAAAAAATTATTGATTACAAAATAGAAACCAACCAATTAATTGAAGTTAATTTATCTCAAATTTTGATTAGATAACTCGAGGTTTTTTGTGTAATTTATTCAAGGTTTAATACAAGTGGTTTAAAATTAAAAAAATAAAGGAGTTATAATTTTGTCAAAAAAAATAGATGATTTTTTGTATAATGTAGAACAAAAACCTATGTTGCAAGTTTTAGATGAACAAGGTTTTGTAATTAATTCTGAGTTTGAGCCTAATTTATCAAATGAAGAATTGTTAAAAATTTATGAATTTATGGTTTTCACTAGAGAGACTGATACAGCAGCTTTTCAATATCAGCGTCAAGGACGAATGCTTTCTTATGTTTTGAATACAGGTCATGAAGCTTGTCAAATAGGTATTGCAGCAGCTTGCGCGGATAACGATTGGATTTCTCCTTATTTTCGTGATTTAGGTATGTTTTTGTATCGTGGCGTTTCTGTAGAAAATATTTTACTTTATTGGTATGGTAACGAACGAGGTTCAGCAATAGAAGCTCAAAAACGTATTTTACCTGTTAATATTATTATCGGTAGTTCTATTAATATAGGTGCCGGATTAGCCTTAGCTAGTAAATTAGATAATAAAAGGGATGTTACAATAGCAACTATAGGAGATGGCGGTACTGCAAGCGAAGAATTTGCGGCAGGTTTAAATTATGCAGCGGTTTTTCAAGTTCCTTTAGTAGTCGCTATTCAAAATAATCAATATGCTATTTCTACACCTAGAAAAGTAGCTTGTTATGCTGAAAGTTTAGCCCAAAAAGCTATTGCTTTTGGTATACCTGGAATAAGAGTTGATGGTAATGATATTTTAGCGGTTTATACCGCTGCAAAACATTTTATTGAATCTGCGAGAAATGGTAATGGTCCTTCTTTATTAGAATTATATACATATCGTTTATTAGGGCATACTACTAATGATAATCCTTCTTTATATCGTTCTAAGTCTGAAGAAGAAGAATGGTTTAAAAAAGAACCTATTTCAAGATTTCAAAAATATTTAATAAATAAAAATATTTTAACAGATGAATTGATAAATAAAATTAAACAAAATGTGATTGATAAAATTAAAGAAGCTCATAAACGTATTTTAACTTATGCTAATATAGTTGAACCGAAAGAGGTTTTCGAACATACTTATGAAACAATGACTCCTCAATTAAAAATGCAGTTGCATGATTATGAATCATTTTTAAAATCAACAGAAGAAGGGAAATAAAATTATGGCTTTTATGAAAATGAATATGTTAGAAGCTATTAATCATACTTTAGATTATGCCTTAGAAAATATCCCAAAAGTGGTTTTATTCGGGGAAGATGTAGAAAATTTAGGTGGTGTTTTTAGAGTTCTTAAAGGTTTGTATAGTAAATACGGATCTTCAAAAGTTTTTAATACCCCTATTTCAGAATCTAGTATTTTAGGTAGCGGTATAGGATTAGCTTTAGCTGGTTTCCGTCCTATAGCAGAAATACAATTTGAAGGTTTTATTTTTCCAGCTTTACAAGATCTATTTTGTCATGCTGTTAGATTACGTAATCGTACTCGTGGAAAATTTACAGTTCCTATGGTAGTTCGAACTACAATACAAGGAAATATTAAAGCTTTAGAACATCATTCTGAATCCATTGAGGGTATGTTAGCTTCTTTCCCAGGATTGCATGTAGTAGTGCCTTCTAATCCTATTGACGCTAAAGGGTTATTACTATCCGCTATTAAATCTAATGATCCTGTAATTTTTTTAGAACCAAAAGTTTTATATCGTTCCCGTAGAGAAGAAGTTCCTGTAGAACCTTATGAAATAGAAATTGGTAAAGCTCGAGTAGTTAAAGAAGGTTCTGATGTGACTGTAGTAGGGTGGTCATCTGCTATTCCGGTTATTCAAACCGCTATTGAATCTTTAGAACAAAATAATATTTCTGTGGAATTAATCGATTTAAGAAGTATTACTCCTATAGATCAAGAAACTATTATTCAATCTGTTAAAAAAACTGGTAGATTAGTAGTAGCTCATGAAGCTACTAAAACTTATGGTCCAGCAGGAGAAATAATTACTTTAATAAATGAATATGCATTCGATGCTTTAAAAGTTGCTCCTATTCGTATTACTGGTTATGATATTATAACTCCTTTAGCTAGAGGAGAATATCATCAAATTTTAAATCCTGCTAAAATTATTTATTATATTAAAAAGATGTTTAATAAATTGAATAAATAATTCTAACTTTAATTATTATTAGTATTTTGTTTTCTTTATAATATAAAAGAGAAATTATTATAGTTATATTTATATAAAAAAATTCAAGAAAAAAAGTAGGTTTATTTATTATGGAACATAAAAAAATACAAAAATATGAATTTAAATTTCATGATTTAGGTGAAGGTTTACACGAAGGAACTATTACCAAATGCCTTTGTAAAGTTGGAGATATAGTTAAAGAAGGTCAAGGATTATTCGAAATTGAAAATGATAAATTATCTGATACATTATTATCTCCTGTAGATGGTGTTATTTTAGAAATAAAATGTTCTCCTTCTGATCAAGTAGAGTTAGATCAGGTTTTAGCTGTTATAGAGATAGAAGTTAAAGAATAAATATAATATTTATAAAATAAACAATATAAAAGGGATAAAAATATATGCAAGATTTAGATAAAAAAAATAACACAATTAAAGATCTTGAAAAAATCGAAGTTAAGAAAATTTCTAATTTACGTAAAACTATAGCAAAGCAAATGTCTATCGCCAAAGCTATTATTCCAGATGTTACTTTAATGGAAGAATTTAATATGAATAAAGTTGTGGATTTGAGAAAAGATTTGAAATCGCAAAATCCAACATCAACCATAAAACTTACTTATTTAGCTTTTGTTGCCAAAGCTTTAGTTAAATTATTAATAAAATTTCCTATTTTCAATTCTACTTTTGATGATCAAAAGGACGAAATTATAATTAAAAAATATATTAATTTGGGTATAGCTGTAGATACTGATGACGGTTTAATTGTTCCTAATATTAAAGACACTGATAGTTTAAATATTTGGAAGATTGCAGAATCGATTCAAGATTTATCTCAGCGTACTCGTGATAAAAAATTAGTTTATAAAGATATTAATGATGGAACTTTTACTTTAAGTAATTGGGGTACTTTTGGAGTTTCTTATGGCACTCCCGTGATTTATTTTCCTCAAGTAGCTATTTTAGGTATGGGTTTAATGAAATTAAAACCTATTGTTTTAGAAGATGGTAATATCGGAAAAGCTTATATGTTACCTTTATCTTTAAGTTTTGATCATCGTATTATAGATGGTGGTATAGCATCTAGATTTTTAAATGCTTTTAAAGATTTATTTAACAACCCATCGGATTTAATTGAATAAAAAATATTTAATATATTTTATTTTTATTAATTTTTACAAAATTTATTTTGATTTTATGAATTATAAAATTAATAATTTTTTAAAAAAATCCCAGTTTGTATGTTTTTGTAATTTTTAATTTTATGATAATATCAAGTTAATAGTCGTTAATGGATTTTTTAAATTTATTTAAACAAAAAAAATTATTTTTAATTGTAAAGCGAGTTTTAATGATATGCAACAAATATATGATATTTTAGTTATAGGTGGAGGGCCAGGCGGTTATGTATCGGCTATTAAAGCTGCTCAATTAGGTGCTAAAGTAGCTTTAATCGAGAAACATAAAGTAGGTGGTATTTGTTTAAATTATGGTTGTATACCTACAAAAGCTTTTTTAAAAAGTGCTAAAGTTTGGGATTTATGCAAAAATGCTAGTAAATTTGGATTGAATAATATAGGTGAAATATCTTTCGATTGGAAATCTATTTTACAACGTAAAGATAAAATTGTTCAAAATTTAACTAATGGTATAGCTTTCCTTTTAAAAAAAAATAAATTAATTGATTTTTATTCAGGTGTAGCAGAAGTTGTAAATGCTTATCAAGTGGTTGTAGATAATCAAATTTTGCATACTAAAAAACTGATTATAGCAACCGGTTCTCATGCTTTTATACCTCCTATACCTGGCGCTAAAGAATCGTATTTGGATAAATATTTGTATACTAGTAAAGAATTAGTGCAATTAGAGACTTTTCCTAAAAAAATAATTATTATAGGTGGAGGAGTGATAGGCGTCGAATTTGCGACTATCTTTAATAAATTTGGAGCTGAAGTAATTATTTTGGAAAAACAAAAATCCATTATAAGTTCTATGGATAGTGATATTATAACCGCTTATACTAAAAATCTTAAAAATGCTAATATTAAGATTATGACAGAAGCTAATGTAATTAAAATTGATAAAAATATTGTTTATTATGAATATCAACAAAAAATATATCACGATACAACAGATATTATTTTGATGGCTGTGGGAACCAAACCAAATTTAATAGGTTTGGATAAATTGAAATTAACTATGGATAGAAATGGCATTTTAACTGATAATTTTTTACAAACGTCTATACCGGATGTATATGCTATTGGAGATGTTAATGGTAAATATATGTTAGCTCATGTTGCAAGTCACGAAGGTATTATAGCTACACATCACGCTTTAAATTTACAGGATAAAATAAAACCTATTAATTATGAACATGTTCCATCGTGTATTTATAGTTTTCCTGAAATAGCTTCTATTGGCTGCACAGAACAACAAGCTAAAGAACGTAATTTAAATTATAAAATATCCAAAATGCCTGTTCAAGCTATAGGTAAAGCTCATGCTGATGGCGATTTAGAAGGTTTTGCCAAGTTAATTGTTGAAAAAGATACACTTAAAATTTTAGGTATGCATATTTATGCTTATAATGCTACAGAATTAATTACTGAAAGCGGTACTTTAATGGCATTTAATGGCACAGCATATGATGCTATGGAAGTAATTCATCCACATCCTACCTTAGCAGAATTAAATTTAGAAACTTTTTTAGGGGCCGTTGATAAACCTATTCATTTATAAATGATAAATGTTTTTTAAAATAATTTTTATATTTTTAGGGGATTAATAAATCCCTCCTGAATAATTTAAATAGTAATAATTTTTAAGAATTATAATGTTTATTTAAGTCATTTTAATATTATCAGGTTTATTTATTAAATTTCTTGAAAAAAATTGTTTATAATAAATTCAATTCATATAAAAATTTTATAATATATTTTTGTTAATATTTCATTATATATCAGCGAATTATTTTTTAAATAAAATATTATTAATTATCCGTGGTATAAGTTGAAAGATTGATTTTATGAAATTGTTTTATAAATAGAAATTTAAAAGGATTGCTGTTGGTTTTTAAAATTATAAACTGATGAGATAACTTTACCAAAAAATTTATTTGATTATAATAATTTAGATTTATTTAAACATAAAATTTAATTTGTATAATTATTATATATATTGTTAATATAAATATTGGAAAAACTCGAAATTATATTTTTTTAGATTGAAATATTTTAAACAATAAATATCGGAACGTTTAAATTTTTTATATCGCATTTACAAAAGTTAATTTTAACAAAATATTAGGCATTCGATCTTTTTGGGGATGATCGGTTTATTTTTGTTAAGTTTAATTTTAAATATTATTTTAAATATTATAAAAATTTATATTTGGTGAGTTTTGTATTATTTTTTAATTTGCAAAACAAGGGAATGGGAGTGTTGTGATTAAAAATATGTTATTAATTGATACTCATACGCACTTGAATTTAAATGACTATGAAGGGGATTTAAACGAAGTTATCGCTAAAGCGCATCATCAAGGAATTAAATATTTTGTTGTTCCAGGTTTAGATTCTAAAACTAATGCTAAGGCTTTTCATTTAGCTTTAGAATATGAATGCATTAAAATTGCAGTCGGTATACATCCTTGTTATTGGCATGATGAAGATCCTATGACTATTCAACAATATTTAAGATTACCACAAGTTGTAGCAGTAGGTGAGATTGGTATTGATTTATATAGGGATAAAACTTCTTTACCTATTCAAAAAAAAAATTTACAAATTCAATTAGATTTGGCAATTAAATATAATTTACCTGTTATTTTGCACGCCAGAGAAGCTTTCGAAGAAGTTTATAAAATTTTATTGCCTTATAAAAATAAAATTAAAGGGGTTTTTCATTGTTTAGTTAATAATTTAGAAG